>JALZIY010000165.1 GCA_030860085.1 Bacteroidota bacterium
ACTATACGTCTCTGGGAATTTTATGAACAGCGATCATACGATTGCAACAGCCAAACATAATTTATACGATATATGGCGTTTTCTACAAATGCAGATTGCCGGAATATCACTGGGAAAAAATGAAGCAGGGGAAACAACTGTTTTTATGCGGGAGTCTATAACTAGCAACGTGCGTCTTGAATTTGATATAAGTGATCCCACAACAAATATTGATTTTTACTTAAATGAAATAAAAGTATCAAAGGATATTATTGAGTCCCTAAGCCCGGGAGATATCGTTCTTGTCAAAGTATGGAAAAATGTATCGGCATTTACCATCGGGTCTGAACAAAGTGCCATTGCGTTTTACACCGATAAAAGTAAATCTTCAAGAGCCTGGAGGGCCAAAGGATTTGAAGTTTTTAAAAAAGAAGGCTACTCTGTTTCAAGAGAATTCTATTCCCTTGATTACAACACTATTTCTACTCAATCATCTTTCGTTGATCTCAGACCTACCTTATATTGGAATCCAAATCTTAAACCGGATAAAAATGGGAATGCTGTAATTAAATTTTATAATGATGATGTCACTAAAAAATTCAAATTAGTCATTC
This sequence comes from Bacteroidota bacterium, assembly GCA_030860085.1. Classification (GTDB taxonomy): domain Bacteria; phylum Bacteroidota; class Bacteroidia; order Chitinophagales; family Chitinophagaceae; genus Flavisolibacter. Next base: position 594 of record JALZIY010000165.1, read on the forward strand.
AAGGCATTGACGATGAAGGAAAGATAATTTCATTACAAAGGATATTAGAATAGTTTCAAAACAATTGAAAGCTATTTTTACTACGATCCCCCAAAAAACATATAGCAAAGTGTAATGGCCGTAATAATACCAACAAGGTCGGCCAGTAGCATGGCCCCTACTGTATAACGGGTATTCTTAATAGAAACAGCACCAAAATAAACAGCAATTACATAAAAGGTTGTATCAGAAGATCCCTGGAGAATAGAGGCCAACCGCCCGGCAAAGGAATCAGGGCCAAAGGTGTTCATCGTATCAATCATCATTCCCCTGGCGCCACCACCACTTAGCGGCCTGATCAAAGCAGTAGGCAATCCATCTACAAAACGGGTATCTGCTCCCAATGAAGCAAATAAATATTTCATGCCATTTATAATTACATCAAAGGTGCCACTTGTGCGAAGTAAACTAATGGCAGCCAGCATTCCCACCAGGTAGGGAATAATGCGAACAGCGGTTTCAAATCCACCTTTAGCGCCATCTATAAAAGCATCAAACACATCAATCTTTTTATAAACTGCCCCGAAAATGATAAGAAGAAATATGAGAAGTATAAGACCGTTACTTAAAACACTGGAGAAGGATTGAACTTCATTTGCATTTAATTGTGTGAGATAAACTACCAGCAGTACAAGAATAGCAGAAAAACTTCCCACCCATGCCAATATCACCGGCTGAAACAAATTGATCTTTTGTTTAAAAGAAACAATGAACATGGCAGCCATTGTTGCCACGAATGTTGTGATCATGCAGGGCACAAAAATATCTGTTGGATTAGCAGATTTTAAAGAAGCCCTTACTGCAATAATGCTGACAGGTATTAAGGAAAAGCCTGCTGCATGCAAACATAAAAACATGATCTGTGCATTCGACGCTCTGTCCTTGCTTGGATTTATTTCCTGCAAGCTTTCCATTGCCTTCAGGCCAAACGGCGTGGCTGCATTATCCAAACCCAAAAGATTGGCAGAAAAATTCATCATCATATGACCCATTGACGGATGCCCTTTTGGAATTTCAGGAAAAAGCCGCGAGAAAAAAGGCCCGATAATTTTCGACAATACTCGAATGCCTCCTGCCCTTTCCGCAATGGCCATAAAACCCATGAACAGCGCCATGATGCCAACTAAACCAATGCTGATATTGACAGCAGTTTTAACGGTTTCAATAATACCGTCTGCCTTTTTAGTAAGCCTTGGTTGTATGGAACGATAAGTATAAACTTTGATATTTGGGTTGGCAGCCCTGGCTACAGCTACTTCCTGTGCATTCAGATCATCGGTTATTAGTACAGTAGCTTTTTGCAGCGAATCTTTTTTGTACCCGTAAACATTAATATATTTTTCAAAAGCTTCAGCAGAGACAAATCCATTATTTTGAGGAGACCCTGACATTGCATAAGAAACAGAATCATAAGCGTCATCAGCCTTACCGGTAACCATTCTGCTAAATATCTTTTCATCACCTGAAAAAGATTTGATGCTTGCAACAATAATAGCCACAATGATGAAAGCCGACCATATCCTGCTTAAAGCCATTGGAATGTTTCTAATTTATATTTGAAGTTATATGTTTTTAAAGAAGAGAAGTTGACAGATGACAGTTAACAGTGGACTATCTTTTATAATTTATAATTCAAATTGTCTTTCACTTAATAGATTGTCTGCCACATTTGCTTAATAAAACTTTTAACATCAATAAAGACTTTTGCTTTTGTCATCCTGAACCGAAGGTGAAGGATCTCACTATACTTTTAGAGTGTCTTTGAAGTGAAGGCAGATGGTTCGTTCCTCACCATGACAAATGGAAGAGTCGTTATTGCTTCATGTGGGCACGTAATGTGAGTAATACTTTAATCATTGTAGTCGTTTTAAAACTCAATCATCTTCGCTTCAACCATTTTAATTCACAATTCCTCATTAGTAAAGGCAAGCGGTAATAATTTACTGGCGCTGTCAATTACATAAACCTCGCCTGTCATTCCTCCTAAAATTAATTGCACCGGATGATTTACCCGACTTTCAAACTCCTGCAGGGATTGGCGACAAACACCACAAGGCGAAACTGGATGATCATTTTTTTGTGTTTTGCTTTTATAACTAACGGCAATTATATCTATGGGAACATTTGGAAATTGTGAAGAAGCCGAAGCTAACAAGACCCGCTCAGCACACAAGCCAACGGGATAAGATGCATTTTCCTGGTTAGTGCCTGTAACTATTTCGCCATTAGAAAGCATTGCTACGGCGCCTACATGAAAGTTGGAATATGGTGCGTATGCATGTTCACTTACTTCTTGCGCTTTTTTCAAAAGTGATCGTTGTTCTTCCGGCAATTCATCAATGTTGTCATATACCTTATAAGAAAACTCGAACTTATTTTCATGCATACTACTGTTGTTAGGTTAAATCGCAGGTTAAAAGTCAAAAAAAAAAGTGTGAATTGACAAATGTAAATGCAGACTTTTTTCCTTTTTAATTTTTTAAAAAACTCACCCCGTCATGCAGCTTGCTGCGTGGGGGTGAGTAAAAAAAGGTGCAACATTTTTAGTTGACATAACTTACAACTTATTACTTAATACTCTCAAAACTATTTTACAATATTAAAAAGCCTCTTCCATCTTGGTCCTTTATCCCAGCTAAACCAAATCATCCAAGCTTTTCCTACAACCCTGTCTTCTGGTACAAAACCCCAAAAACGTGAGTCTTGCGATTCATGCCTGTTATCACCCATCATCCAATAGTAATCCATTTTAAATGTGTAAGATGTAGTTTCTTTTCCATTCAAAAAATACTTACCATTCTGCTCGTAAATATCATTGCCTTCGTAGGTACGAATGGCTCTTTCGTAAATTGAATAATTTTGTGAAGACAATTGAATAGTGGCTCCTTTTTTTGGTATCCAGATAGGTCCATAATAATCTACTGTCCATTTTTGTAAAGTATCATAAGGAAATAATACCTGGCCCCAGAAACGTGAATCAGTGGCAGATGGTTCATCCAACATAGGCCTTACATTTTTTGCCAGGCCATTTTTTTGAATTTTAGCTACAGCCTCTGCGGTTAACTGCATTTCAAAAACATTTTTTCCTCTTAGCTCAACCTGGTTTGGATCGGTTACATCTACATTATATTGTTCTTTCATTAATTCTTCATCCAGTTGCTGACCTGATGTTTCAACTAAATATTTTATCTGAGAATAAGGTGGCTGTTCTGGAGGGCTTCCATTAATGTACACTTGTCCTCCACGCACTTCCAGCATATCGCCAGCTACGCCTGTGCAACGTTTTATATAATTATCCGACTTATCAACAGGATGGACCACAATTGGATACTCCTGTGGATTCGCTAAAACATTATCCGAATATGTGTCTCCTAATTTTGCAGCACGTTTTATATCGTAATAAGGTCGTAAAGATTGAAATCCTTCTGCATTAATTACGGTATCGCCTGCCGGAAAATTAAAAACAACTACATCTCCTCTTTTTACCGGCGACCCAAACCAGCGTGTGTACGGTAGTTGTACCGCTTTTGAATAAGAGGTTTTAGTAGTACCGGGAATATAATTATGAACAAACGGAATTGATAATGGCGTATTTGGAATTCTTGGCCCATAACTGAATTTACTTACAAAAAGAAAATCATTAATAAGCAAGGTTTTTTCCATTGAACCAGAAGGTATGGTATAGGCTTCAAAAACAAAGGTGCGAATTAATGTTGCCGCAACAATGGCGAAAATGGCGGCGTCAATCCATTCTCTCCAACCGGGTTTAATAAACCGTTTTGCACCTTCAGGCCCAATGTAATGTATCTGTGATGAATAACCTAAATACGGAAAATAAAAGGTAGCAAATAAAGCTGCGAGTGTATGTTCCCATAAACGAAAACGACCAAATAATTTTACAAATTCTATAAAAATACCTGGGGTAATAAACCAACCTACAACGGGAATGAGTTGCCAGAAAACCCAATGCTTCGGGCGTTTTGCCAAATCCTGCATCACCCATGTGTTGTAAAAAGGAATAAATGCCTTCCACTTTTCAACACCGGCCTTTTGAAACATCTTTGCCAAACCAAAAGAGGGAAGAAAAACCAATAAAAAAGAAATGAAGTAAACAGTCAGTATGTGAGATAACGGCATTAGGTATTCTTTAAAGCAGGCAAATTTATTATATAATAAAGGTTATGCAACCCCGTATAAGCAAAGTTTTTGCTAAATAAGGGAATGTCAATAACCAATTGTCAATTGTGAATAATTGCCAGGCAACGGTTTCACCATTTCTTCGTAAAGACTTTGAAATTCTTTTACGTTTTCCTTTAATTTTTTGTTGCGGGTGATATTCTTTTTTTAATGCAGCTACAATTTAGTTTTTATTAAATGCAGCGTTATCTTGTGTAAACATATCTATTACCAAAACCCATCTGATGAAACGTTTTCTTCCTTTACTTTTTATCATGCTTTATTCCTGTGACCGTTTCGGTTCAAATAGTGAAACCGGCCAGTTGCAAGGTTATGCACCTATTTACGCATCACGGCAGGTAGTTAACACTATTACTACGCAATCTGTCAGGCCAACGGTGCGGCCGGGAAAAATTTATGCATACGGTTCGTACTTATTCCAGGTAGAGCAAAATGAAGGCATCCATATTATCAATAACAGCAACCCTCAGCAAGCCAGTAAGATCGCTTTTTTAAAAGTGCCTATGGCAACAGAGATCGCTATTCAATCAGATCATCTTTACACAAATAACCTGAACGATTTAGTTGTATTTAATCTTGCTAATATTGCCTCCCCTCAATTGGTAAACCGCATTGCAGATGCTTTTCCCGTAATAGACCAGTCCTATCCGCCATTCACCAATACCGCTTTTGAATGTGCCGATCCTTCAAAGGGTATTGTGGTAGCCTGGGAAAGAAAAATGATTGATCAACCTAAATGCCGTCGCTAAAATCTACTTTATGAAACAAGTTTTTAGTTTTATCCTGGTTGTAATTTTATTTGGTTGCGATAAACAAGGTGCAGATAGTAATGCATTTGCCAATCCCACAGGGCAGGGCGGTTCACTGGCACGGTTTACTATTGTTGGCAATTTTTTATACGCCGTTGACAAACAAAGCCTGAAAGTGTTTGACATTTCTAATGTTGCCCAACCCATTTTTACACGTTCTGTTCCTGTGGGTTTTGAAATAGAAACGATCTATCCTTTCAAAGATAAATTGTTCATTGGGTCAACAACCGTGGTGCATATTTTCAGTATTGCCGATCCTTCTCATCCGCAAAAATTGAGTGTCGCCATTTCTCCAACTGTTATTCGCCGTTGCGATCCTGTTGTTGCAAAAGACACAGTAGCGTTTGCTACACTAAGGGCTAATGGCGAATGCGGAGGCACAGGTAGTATCCTCGCGGTGTATGATATTAAAGATATTACCCAACCCGTACAAAAAGCTCAGTATGGTGTTTCAGAACCGTATGGCCTGGGCTATTCTGATAATGTATTGTATGTATGCGACCGTATAAGAGGATTGATGGTATTTGATATTTCGCAACCCTATTCTCCTGTTTATATTCGTGCTGTTACCAATGTACAGCCTGTTGATGTAATACCTTACAACAATGTGCTTATTGTATGGACAAACACCGGGATGAATCTTTACGATATTACAAATAAGCAAAATCCGGTATTGTTAACCCAGATCAATTAATGAAGAAAATACTTTCGTTGCTTTTAACCTGTACGGTATTATATGCTGCTGCACAATCCCCACATGCTGTTTTTAATTACAAAACTGCTATAAGCTTTAATCCTTTAGTACTTATTGGGCCAGACTATACAGCTATGTTTGGAGCAGAACGCCGCTTGAAGAACAACCTGGCTTTAGTACTGGATGCAGGTTATGTTTTTCAATCCTCTTATTTTAATAGCAGTGTAGTAAAGAGCATTTCTGGTTTTAACTTGAGGCCTGGTATAAAACTTTACACAAAAGAAGAGAAACGGTTTTACCTGCAATTGCAGGTTTTTTACAAACAGGTTGATTACAAAATTTATGATTGGCTGGGAAAAAGTTGTGTAAATGAAATTCCTTCTTACGAACAGTTGGAGGATTTTACTTACAGAAAAAAAGCCCTGTCCTTTAATGTAATGGCAGGAAGGCTTTTTCGCATCTCGGATAAAATATTATTGGAATTTTACGGAGGAGCAGGAGTAAAAATAAAAAACCAAAAGCCTATAGAAACTGCCGCCTGTTACCGTAATAATGATGGGGGAATTATTGATATTTTCCAGGAGCATTCAATTACTCCAAACCTGCCATTAGGTATTAAATTATTGATCGCTGTTGATTAGTGATCAATCCCTTATTTGTTTTATTTTTGATGTCTTTTGGTTGGCTCGTGTGCCACGGCCAAGGCAGGTATAATAAAGGTTATGCAACCCTGGATAAGCAAAGTTTTTGCTAAATAAGCGAATGATAAATTCAATGGTTAACAAACAATTGCCATTGAACGACCTCCTACTAATTGCATTTTTTCATCTGTCAACGATCCGCTGTCATCTGCCATCTATCAACTGTCATCTATGCCTTCGGCATTACATAATTCTTAATATCTTCTCTCGTAATAGTTTTGCCGGAGAGTATAATTAAACGTTCCACCACATTTCGCAATTCCCTTACATTACCCGTCCAGTTGTATTGTTCCAATAATTTTACAGCATCATCTGCCATTATTTTTTTAGCAATTCCATAGTCATTACAGATGTCAATTAAAAACTTATCAATTAACAGGCTCACATCTTCCCTTCTTTCATTAAGCGATGGCACGTGAATTAAAATCACGCCTAGCCGGTGGTAAAGATCAAGACGAAATTTTTTTTCCTCCACTTCCTGCAACAGGTCTTTATTTGTGGCAGCAATCACTCTTACATCTACAGTAATTTCTTTATCGCCTCCAACTCGTGTAATTTTTCCTTCCTGCAAAGCCCTTAGTACTTTGGCCTGTGCACTTAAACTCATGTCGCCAATTTCATCAAGAAACAATGTACCGCTATTTGCCTGTTCAAATTTTCCAATGCGTTGCTTAATGGCAGATGTAAATGACCCTTTCTCATGTCCGAACAATTCGCTTTCGATTAATTCGCTTGGTATGGCGGCGCAATTTACTTCTACCAACTGGCCCGATACCCTGTTGCTTTTCTCATGTAACCAGCGGGCTACCAATTCCTTTCCTACCCCATTATCTCCGGTTATTAAAATCCTGGCTTCCGTGGGCGCTACTTTTTCAATGGTACTTTTGATTTTTTGCATGGCAGCCGATTCGCCGATCATTTCTTCTACCTTACTTACCTTTCTTTTTAATGTCTTTGCTTCGGAAACAAGATTGTTGCGTTCCTTCGCATTGCGGATGGTAATTAAAAGCCTGTTTAGATCAGGCGGCTTTTGTATAAAATCATAAGCGCCTTTTTTTACGGCTTCTACTGCTGTTTCAATATTACCATGCCCCGAAATCATAATAACCGGCACATCCGGATTATGTTCTGATACCTTCTGTAAAAATTCCAGTCCGTCCAGCTTGGGCATTTTAATGTCGCATAGCACTACATCGTAAGTTTTTTCTTTAAAACATCTCAATCCTTCTTCACCATCTGCTGCTTCATCTATTTTATAACCTTCAAAAGAAAGTATTTCCGATAGGGTTTTCCGGATTGCTTTTTCATCATCTACTATAAGAATTTGATTCATGTCAACTTGTTAAGCTGCAAAGTAAATGAAATAGGATTATTTAAAACGTAGTTAGATGCCAGGCTACATGCTTCTATTGATTGTCTCTTGCGTTCTTCATCGGCATCACAGATTGAAAAGGGTGGTTTAATAAGCATTTCTTTCAACTATTGAAAAAGGATTGTTGATAGTTGATAAAGTTGAAAGTAGATCAGTTGGTAGTTGATGGTTAATCTTTAGAACATCCACCATTCATAATTCATAATTTTTGCAATGAATTGATCCAGGCCGTTAAAATGTATTTTTCGTCTTGTGTAAGTTTAGCTTCTTTATGCATTTTAATATAAGAAGGCAAGGGCATTCTATTGATTTTTATTTCTTCAATTATCTCCTCAAATTTTTTATGTTGCTTTTCTTTATTATAAGAAGCAAATTCATTAAAATTTAATTCAAGTTTTCCTTCATCTACATGAAACTGCATCCACAACCCAACAGGTTGAATATTGCTATACCAGGGATAATAGGTATTGTTAGAATGACAATCATAACACGAGGCTTTCAAAATATTTTTTACATTTTCAGGAACGGGATAGATGCTGGAAATATCGTTCTTTAAATTATCCTTCTCATTAGCGGTAATATTTTTTGCAGGCCTGATAAATTGCATGGCAACAAAAATGGTCAGTGCAACCAGGAATACTCTTTTTAGCATAGAATTAAATTTAGTAGAGCTTAAAAAAAATTCGTTAGGAAAGTTTAGGGCTTAATCAATTAAACGTTCGCAGTAAAGCTTTATCAAGCTCAAGCATGAGCATGCCGTTTTTGTTTGCAAAAAGTTTTTAGAAATTGCCTATCGTAGTCTATAAC
>JALZIY010000123.1 GCA_030860085.1 Bacteroidota bacterium
TCTTATTTCAGTCATTGCTTTTTACCGTTTATGTTCATAAACGAATGGCTTTGGCTTCCAACAAAAATCTAATCTCTGCTCATTTATGTCTGTGGGTTTTCATCATAACCCACCATCCAATTAAAACCAAACTTGTCTTTCAGCATGCCGAAATATGATCCCCAGAATGTATCGGACATTGGCATGGTAGCCTGGCCGCCTGCAGAAAGACCATTGAATAATTTATCTGCCTGTTCCTTACTTTCTGCACTTATAGAAAGAGATACATTTGTCCCTTCAACTGGCTTGCCATAAGGTTCCGGCCAATCGCTGCCCATTAAAATTGTGTGCTGCCTATTGGCAATGCCATGTGCATAATTTTTTCTCCGTCGCTTTCTCCCATCTGGTGTTCCTTCGGAGCATCTTTGTAGCGCATCACCATTTGATATTCACCGCCGAAAACTGATTTGTAAAAATTAAACACTTCTTCTGTGTTGCCGTTGAAATTCAAATAAGGATTAATTGTTGCCATTGTTTTTGTTTTAATTGTTAGTAGTATTTTTATAATTGAGTGCCTATTGCCCAACTGTTGCCGGCAAAACCTTTAAAAGAACCTCTTCGATCCGGATCTCCTTCCCGTTCTTTCGGTTGCTCTTCAGCCTGGCATCCTACGCTAAGCGCCTTATTAAATATTTCATCTACATCAGAAACATATACATGAATTAAATGCTGGTTAGGAGGATATTTATCAGAAGAATCGGCAATCATTATAACCGAATCATCAATCTGCACTTCCGCATGCATAATGGTGCCATCGGGCATATCGTACCTTCTCAATTCTTTTGCATTAAATATTTCTTTCAAAATATCAATCATTTTCTGTGCTCCTTTTACTACCAGGTAAGGTGAAACAGAATTGTAACCAGACGGTTTATACTGTTTCTTCATGCTTTATGTTTTCTTGTTGCTCATTTACTGCATTCATATCCATATAAACTACTTCCCAAATATGACCATCAGGGTCCTGGAAACTTCTGCTGTACATAAATCCGTAATCATCCGGCTCTCTTAATGTTGAAGCACCTGCGGCCAATGCTTTGTCGGCCAGTTCATTTACTTTTTCTTTGCTATCCGCAGACAATGCTACAAGAACCTCCGTGCTTTTTGTTGAATCAGCAATTTCTTTGTTGGGAATAAATGTTTTGAAGAATTCTTCTCTTAAGATCATAGCATAGATGTCTTCGCTGATCACTACACATGCAGCTTTTTCATCGGTGAACTGCGGGTTGATGGTAAAACCAATATCAGTAAAGAACTTTTTTGATTTGTCAAGGTCTTTTACAGGTAGGTTTACAAAAATTTGTGTTGCCATTGTTTTTAGATTTTATTTTTTTACTTAATATTTTCTTCAAGCTTATCTAAAGATTGTTCCCATCCTAATATACATTCGTCATACATTTCGGGAGGGATGCCAACTTGCTGTACATGCATTTTTGTTTTCTCACCGGTTTCTTCAAACGTAACCGTTACCTGTAATTCTATCGGCCAGTCACCGGGCATGTTTAAATCAGAAGCAGGAATGACGTTCCCTTTATCATCGGAGAAACTATCGGTGCAAACTAATTTTTTGTTAGGAACAATTTCTTTGTATACACCTGTCGACCAAAATTCCTTTCCGTCCTTAGAACGCATACAGGCAAGATATTTTCCACCCACTTTTAAATCAATGTCGCAATGAGGACAGGTATAATCCTTAGGTCCCCACCATTTTTTTAAACTTTCAGGGTCTGTCCGGGCCTGCCATAGTTTTACTGCAGGCAAATTAAAAGTTCTTGTAATGCTGATAGGTTTTTGACTGGTTGCAGTCTCAGTATTTGTTGCCATGGTTTTATTTTTTTAATGATTGAATAATATAATTCCTGGTATATGTACTGTTTTCATTTCTGCTTTTGCTAAAAATCATTTAACCGCTTTTGAAACTTAATCACAATATCATGCCTCCTTATATGCTTTCTCCAGGTCGGCTATAATTATTTTTTTCATTTTCATCATAGCCTGCATTACCCTTCCGGCTTTCGCAGGATCTTTATCTGCATGCAGTTCAAGTAACACCGGCGGTACTATTTGCCATGATACTCCAAATTGATCTTTGAGCCAGCCGCACATACTTTCCTGTCCTCCGTCGCTGGTTAGTTTTTGCCAGAAGTAATCTATTTCCTCCTGGTTTTTACAGCTTACAAATAATGAAATGGCTTCGTTAAATACAAAAGAATGCGGCCCTGAACTATCCATTGCCATAAACATTTGTCCGCCAAGGCTGAACTGTGCATGTTTCACTGTGCCTTCAACATCATGCTCACCTGCGCTATATTTTAAAATTCCGGAAATGGAAGAATTATCAAATACCGAAGTATAAAAGTTTATTGCTTTCTCTGCTTTGCCGGCGTTTTCTTTGGTAAAGAGAAGTGATGGCGTAAACTTTTGTCCCACATCGCTGATCTTGCCAAACGATACCTGCCATGAAATGCCGAAGCGATCCTGCAGCCAGCCATATTTTTCACTCCAGTCGTATTTGTCAAGCGTCATCATTACATTTCCTCCATCCACTAATTTTTGCCACACGTCATCAGTTTCCGCTTCTGTTTCGCAAACCACAAAAAAGGAAATGGAAGGATTGAATTTGAACATGGGGCCTGCATCAAAAGCATAAAACTGTTGCCCGTCTAATTCAAAAGTTGCAGTCATTACCTGCTCTTTCGGAAAAGGGCTTCCCTCTGCCCAGTGTTTTATATTGATAATCTTTGAGTTTTTGAAAATAGAAACATAGAAATTTGCGGCTTCTTCAGCTTTCCCGTCAAACCATAAGAAGGGAGTGATTTTTTGACGTATTGAGTTATGTTGCTGTTTGCCTGGTTCTGCTTTAATTTTTGTCTGATTAGTTGTTTCCATCGTGTTATGTTTTATTGTTTGCCTGTACCGGCAAATATCATTAGTTAAAAAGGTTTAATTTTTTATTGCCCCGCACTTTAGTGTGGGGATAAAAGAATAGCTTTTTTTTGCGGGCTTTAGCCCCATGATGCATGCAATTATTTTGGGCTAAAGCCCGATTACTAATTACTATTTATTTGTCCCTGTTCTTGCCAAAGGCATCCATTCGGAAAAGAACAGGGCCATGGATACGCTCAACATAATGATGTTGCTGCAGGATATACAGAATTAATTTTCTGCTAATGCTTTTACATTTTCTAATGCCTTAGGCCACATTTCCGTAAACATATC
>JALZIY010000158.1 GCA_030860085.1 Bacteroidota bacterium
TTGGCATAAGATTTTCAGGTTTTCATAACAATGAGTCTGTCATTATATAAAAAGAAACGCAATTTTTCTGACACACCTGAGCCGGAAGGAAAGGAAAAATCATCAAAAAACTTATTGCGCTTTGTAATTCAAAAACACGATGCTTCTCAGCTTCATTACGATTTTAGGTTAGAAATAGAAGGTGTTTTAAAAAGCTGGGCAGTTCCCAAAGGCCCTTCTTTGAATCCTGAAAACAAACGCCTGGCAATGATGGTGGAAGATCATCCATACGATTACCGGGATTTTGAAGGCATTATTCCAGCAGGAAATTATGGTGGGGGTACTGTAATCGTTTGGGATGAAGGAACCTATGAACCAATGGAGGCACAAGGATTAACTAAAAAAGAACAAGAAAAATTATTATTAAAACAATTAGCCGCCGGCGATGTTAAGCTGCAGATGCATGGTGAGAAAATAAAAGGCACTTTTGCTCTTTTTCAATTAAAAAAAGCTGAGAACGGGAACGCATGGTTATTGGTAAAAAAGAAAGATGACTATAGCAGCGAACTTGATATTACTACAAAAGATAAATCAGTAAAATCCGGGAAAACCATTGCACAGGTGGCCCGTGAAAACGGTACAGAACCTAACCATCCGGAAGAAACAAAAATAATTACTAAAAGGGCTACAAAAAAAGTCAGCTCTAAAAGGTCAGCTACTAAATCTACTACAAAAAAGAGTAGCTTAAAAAAAAAGCCCTTGATTTAAAAACTTTGTTAGGTGAGGATTTTAGATTGGTGAAAAAATCCCGAATGCCGGAAAAAGTTCAACCTATGCTTGCTACTTTAGCCAATGAACCATTTGATAATGATGAATGGATATTTGAAATAAAATGGGATGGATATCGGGCTGTAACCTATTTAACAGAGGGAGAAGTAATAATTCTTTCCCGAAATCAAAGCGCATTTACCACCAAATATTCTCCTGTTACGCAAGCCTTGCAAAGCCTTGATTTTAGTGCTGTTTTGGATGGTGAGATTATAGCTCTTGACGAAAATAACATGACCAATTTTCAACTTCTACAAAATTGGCAAAATACTCCTGCCCAATTGCAATTGTTATTATTTGATATTATGTGGCTTGAAGGGTATGATGTAACTGACTTACCACTTATTGAAAGGAAAAATTTGCTTAAGAAAATTTTGCCACAGGACCATGAGGTAATAAAATACAGTGACCATGTTGCAGGCGAAGGAAAAGGATTTTTTGAAGCAGCTTCCAGGCAAGGACTGGAAGGAATAATGGCAAAAAAATCTGATAGTATTTACAGGCTCAATAGCAGATCAGAAAGCTGGTTAAAATTAAAAGTTAACCTTAGACAGGAAGTAATTATTGCAGGTTTCACTAAACCACGAAATACACGTAAATTTTTTGGTGCCTTATTATTAGGAATTTATGAGGGTAAAGACCTGGTATATATTGGCCATACAGGAGGCGGATTTAATTATAAAAGTTTGGAAGAAGTATATAGCAAACTCAAACCCCTCATTATCGATGACTGCCCTTTTGTAAAATGTCCAAAAGGAAATATGCCTACCACATGGGTTAAACCAGAATTGGTTTGTGAAATAAAATTTTCAGAATGGACAAAAGAAAAAATTGCCCGCCACCCTATTTTTTTAGGTTTGCGTGAAGATAAAAATCCGGAAGAAATTCATCTTGAAAAATCAGCAACAACTAATGCTATGGTAAATAAAAAGGCAGCACAGAAACAAACTTTTGCTAAAAAAACAGCAACAAAAAAAACAAATAAAAAGCGTACACCATCAAGTGTGAAAAATTCGCCTACACCTAAAACCTCGGGTTTGATCCTCGATATAAAAGATGGAAAAGACCAAATTGTTACAATAGACGGCAATGAATTAAAACTTACTAACCTTGATAAGTTATATTGGAAAAAAGAGAAGGGAAGTAAACTGGACCTGGTAAATTATTATTTAGAAATGGCTCCCTATGTTTTGCCCTATATGCTTAACAGACCACAATCGCTAAACCGTCATCCCAACGGAATAGATGAAATGAATTTCTATCAAAAAGATATGAAGGGTAAAGCGCCTGAATGGGCGCAAACACATATTGATTTTAGCGAATCAACAAACCAAAATGTCGAATACCTGGTATGTGCTAATGAGGCAACTTTAATCTATATGGCTAATTTAGGTTGCATTGAAATGCATCCCTGGCATTCACGAACACAAAGTTGGCAACAACCGGATTGGTGCCTGATTGATCTTGATCCCGATGATAAAAATACATTTGAGGAAGTAATTCAAATAGCGCAGGTAGTAAAAAAATTACTCGATTCAATAGGAGTTGATTCTTCTGTAAAAACATCAGGTTCTTCAGGCATTCATATCTATATTCCATTAGGTGCCCAATACAGTTATGATCAGTCAAAGCAATTAGCAGAATTGATTGTTACACTGGTAAACCAGGAGTTGCCAGACCTTACAAGTATTGTAAGAAATCCTGCTAAAAGAAAAGGAAAAATTTATTTGGATTTTTTACAAAACCGCGAAATTCAAACCGCTGCTGCGCCTTACTCTTTGCGGCCCAAAAGGGGAATGCCGGTATCGACACCGTTACATTGGGATGAAGTGAAAAAAGGATTGACAGCGACTACTTATCACATAAACAATATTTTTGACAGAGTAAAAACAGAAGGGGATTTATTTAAACCAGTCCTGGGCAAAGGAATTGATTTAGGAAGTGTGCTGAAAAAATTAAGTTTAATTATGTGATAACTTTAGAAGATGGGTTGGTTGCATTCCAAATTTTCGTCACTTGGTGGAGAATCAACCGGGGCGGCGGCGTGAGCAGTGTCCCACTGCTCACAATTATATTAGCCAGGCGAAAATTTGGACGCACCTATTTGGTTGATATTCGTTACAGCAGAAAAATTTCAATGTTTGAAAATACATCCTTCACTAACTGTTTATGATAAACGCATATTTCAGTTTATCAATCCCAATTTCAAAATTGAAAACTGGTTAAATGACTGTCATTTTACCGAAGGACCTGTTTGGAATAAAAAAGGATTCTATTTATTCAGTGATATTCCACGAAACCTAATATACCAGTTATACCCCGCAGCTACTAAACAGATATTTTTAAATAATAGCGGGTGTACAAATAATAAAAATTTAAATCTCTCTGAACATATAGGTTCCAACGGTTTGGCTTATGATGAAAAAGAAAATTTATTCATTTGTCAACATGGCAATGGCGCTATCGTTCAATATACTGATGGTGTGATCAAGCCATTGATCACTGAATATAAGGGAAAACGTTTCAACAGTCCGAATGATATTGTTGT
>JALZIY010000190.1 GCA_030860085.1 Bacteroidota bacterium
ATGTAGAGAAAACCAATGATGACCTGCGCAATCATTTTTTAGCACTTCCTTTTGGTGTGTTTGACACTTACCAATTTTTACTATTTCTTTCTGCCCATACCAAACGGCATACTTTACAAATAGAAGAACTAAAGGCTAATCCGGGTTTTCCGAAAAGCTAAGTTGTAAGGAATAACGAAACAATGGCAATGAGTCAATGTTGTTGTTGGTCGCCTGACCCAACAACTGTTATTTCTCTAAGGGCAAATTAATGCAAGAGCATCACGTACAATTTTTCACAGCGAGTTAAGTAATGCTTTCTTTTAACTCAAAATGCCAATAGTTGACTAGCCCTCTCTGGCGCAAGATGCCGACAGGCAATGTGTGTTAGCGTCCTTGTGTCTTACTGTAGGAAAGTTACATACATGCTGCAAATAAAATTTATCTACCATAAACATCAGTGATCTTTTTGAAGAAAATGTTGTTATATTCATTACAGTAAGGCACATGTACGCTAATCTTTGAAGCTAAGCTGCATACATGCGCCAGGGCTTTATGAACATTTCGTAAATTTGTCCTGAAATTACCGGGATGAATAAACGCAGACAGCGGCCTCTGGATTTTGAAATAGACCGACTGACAAACTCAATTCAGAATACCATTTCCGGCGACAGTTTTCCAACAGAAGTCACCGTTTAACAAAAGCTGATCTCAATCAGGTTACGAAAAAAAATGGATGGTTTTTTAACTGGAAAATTGAACTTGATAATAACGCAAAAGAAGTTTATAAGCTGACAATTACTAATAATCCAAACATTATTCAAGGTCTCTTAGTTTGACAACAGAAAGCGACCATGTTTTTATGAATTTAGTTGAAAGTGCACCTTTCGACATTGGCAAAAACAAATTATACGAAGGTATTCCAGGAAATTTAGTTGCTTACGCATGTAAGGTTTCGTTTCAAAAAGGCTTTGATGGCTTTGTGGCATTTGATGCGAAGAGCAAACTTATTCCACATTATGAGATAACTTTAGGCGCTTACCGCCTTGGTGGACAAAGAATGATTATTCCAACACACTCATCGACAATTTTAATTGATAAATACTTTAAAAGCTAAAAATATGGGACATATAAAAGAACCAAAAGGTGTAGACTTTATTATTAAAAGCGAACCTCTGACAAATGAAGAAAGAGCAGCAATAAGTGAATTTATTCGCCAGTATAAAGCAAAACATGCTGTTACAAGAGCGACAAAAAAGAAGGGAGTTTCTTCCTCCAGGAAAAAAACATTAGCTTGACGACGAAATAATCGCCAACATGGTGTTTGGTATATGAGCTGCAGGAATGTAATTGAACTTTAGTTTTTCAATTAGGCAATATATCTTTGACCAAGCCGACGATAATTCTATTGCTTCCACATTGCAAAAGCTTAACGTTGCCCTTGATTTCGATTGTAGCTTTCTTACTTTTTACTTGACCGATTCCTTTACACCTTCAAATTTTCCGGCATCGGAGGTATGGCAGTAGCGGGTGAAAGTTTATAAAACCTGCCTATAAAAGGTAAACGACTAAATTCCTTTTTTTCAACTCTTGAAATAAATAAAATATACAAACCGAGCAGAAGTACACCTGCAAAAAAATGGATCCAGAAAGAGCTGTACATCACAACAACCTGGTGAATGCCAAATGTCAAAACGGCAATAAAAATATAGGCAAGCAGTTTACGCCATGCATAAGGGATAGGATAATTTTTCTGCCCGAGGTTATAGCTTGCTATCATCATAAAACCATAACATAGCAAAGTGGCAATTGCACAGGCAAGGTAACCCCAGATGGGGATAAATATCCAGTTGAATATTATGGTAATGGCTGCTCCTCCCAAAGTGATCCATGCACCGGTGAGGTTACGGTTAGTGAGCTTATACCAAATAGAAAGATTATAATAAATGCCTAAGAAAATTTTAGCCAGCATAAGTATAGGCACCACAATTAAACCGGTATGATACAATGGATTTGTGCCCATAAAATATTTCCATACACCTAAAAATAAAGTGACCAGCAAAAAACAAAAGCAGCAAACGATAACAAAAAACTTCATGACCCTGGCATAAGTACGTGGTGCATTTTTATCTGAGGCTTGCTTAAAGAAAAATGGTTCTGCACCAAGGCGAAAGGCTTGTATAAATAGAACAATGATAATTGCCAGTTTATAATTAGCACCATAAATACCGCTTTGCGAATAAGCTTGTTCCGTAGTGCCGGGGTATAGTTTCAGTATCATAAAGCGGTCAATCAATTCATTAACCATGCCACCAAAACCAACAATGATCAGTGGCCATGAATAGTGCATCATCTCTTTCCAAAAACTAGTATTGATCTGCGGCTTAAACTGAAAAAATTCTTTCCATAACATTACCCAGGTAACCCCGCTGGCAATAAGATTGGCAATAATTACATATCCAATTCCAATAACCGGATTGTATAAGAAAGCAAAAAATGTATTTTTTTTCTCCATGTACTGATCCTTGCAAAAAACTAAAAAGAAAAGGATCAACCCGATATTTATCAAAACGTTTAGAATTTTTATCAAAGCATATCTACGGGGACGACCCATGTATCGGAGTCTTGCAAAAGGCATAACAACAAATGTGTCTAATGCCACTATCAAAAGCATCCAAATAATGTATTCGGGATGTGCAGGGATTTCTAAATAACCCGCAATGGGTGAGGCAAGAAAATAAAGTAATGCAGTAAAAATTAATGTAGTCAGTATTATAGATGTGTTGCTGGTATTGTAAACTTTTTTTTCATCGTGCTGTAATGAGAAACGGAAATAAGCCGTTTCCATTCCATAAGTATAAATAATATTAAGAAAGGCTGCAACGGCAAACAAGGTTGTGATCTTTCCGTAATCAGCGGTTGCAAAAATAATGGTAAGCAAAGGTGTAAGAAGGTAATTAAGAAAGCGGCCAAAAATGCTGCTAACCCCATACCATACTGTTTGACCTGCTAATTTTTTAATACCGCTCAAAGGATATTGTTTTAAAGAAACAAAATTAAACGCTGCCTTCCTTAAGTTGTAATCTATTGAAATATTTATTGTTCTGCAAAACGTTGATCGGTTAAATAAGAAGAATCTGAAAGCGTTTTTAAAAAGGCAATCAATGCATCAACCTGTGCATCATTTAATGAAATACCGTTAACAAGTAAAGGATCGAGTGTGGGGCTTTGAACAACTCCTGAACGATAATGATTGAGCATGTTGCGTAAGGTTCCAATTCTGCCATCATGCGTGTAGGTGCTCGTTATGGCTACATTACGCAAACTCGGCACTCTGAATTTTAAAGAATCTGTACTACTATTCGTAACCTTCATTCGTCCGTAATCTTTTAAAAAAGGATTAAGAGGCAAGCCAATATTGCGATAGCTAAAATCAGAAAACAACGGTTCTTTATGGCAACTATTGCAATTAGATTTAAAAAGCGCATAACCATTTTGCTCCTGTGAGGTAAAACTTGCCTGCCCCTTTATCACCAGGTCATATTTTGAATTATAAGAAACCAGGTTGATGACGAATTGCGATAACGATGATAAAATGCGCTGGCTGTTGATGCCTTCATCTCCAAATGCCGCCAAAAACATTTTTGTATACTCTTTATCTTTTTTTACCTTAAAAACAACATTGTCCATGGTTTCCGCCATGTCAATTGGCGATGTTATATGTGCCAGAGAAATAGTTTCTAAACTTTTTGCCCCTCCATCCTGGTAATAGGCAGGATACCAGGCAAGATTAGAAATGCCGGGAGCATTGCGGGTGGTATGTGAATTATTATAACCATGACTGAGATCATGATCGTAAGTAGTAAATGCTGCCAGTTGCTGATGACAGGATGAACAGGATATACTGCCATCTTTAGAAAGCTGCCCGTCATAAAATAATTTTTTGCCTAATTCAAACCCTTCTTTTGTTAACGGGTTATTTTGAAAAGAGTATAGAGGTGATGGAAAGCCCTGTGGAACTTCAAATACCAATGGTGTAGCCGGCGCAGCAATATCCTGTTTTTTGCAACTATTAAATAAAATAGAAGAAGTTGCTACAAAAAAGATAAGACCAGATATGATAAAAAGATATCTCAAAAATATTTTGCTGAATGAATAACTGAAAAAGAATACTAATCTATAAAATTAAATAGCAGTTTTTTGTTAAAAGAGGGCAAGTCCAAATTGGGATGGTGAATATAATTGTGGGCAGTGGAGACACCGACCACGGCGGGCCGCATAGTTTTTTTGTAAAAGGGGCGCATTCCGAATTTTAGTTGATGCCCCTGTCTCCTAAAGGGAATTTAATTCTTTAAAGCTGCTGCTCCCCTTTAGGGGATGGGGGCTTAAAAGAGTTTGCCTGGTCTCAACTTTTGCCTGCCTTGTTTAACTTCTGCTGATCTTTTTTTATTTTCTAAGCGTTTTTCTTTTGAGCCTTTGGTAGGTTTTGTTGGACGGCGCATCTTTTTCTTTTTTACTGCTTGCGTAATTAGCTCATTTACCTTTTTTATGGCTTCTTCCTTATTTGCCAATTGAGTCCGGTGCGTTTGAGATTTTACTATTAATGCCCCTTCTGAATTAATACGGTTCGACAATTTTTGTTGAACCAACATTTTTTGTTCCTCAGATAAAAGCCGGGAGTCAGTAACATTAAATGAGGCAATGACGGCGGTTTCCACCTTATTTACATTTTGACCTCCCTTACCGCCGCTACGGGTAGTTTGCAATTTTATTTCAGCAGATAAGTCCATATTACAAGTACGAAGTTAGTAGTACGAAATACAAAATCAGAAATCCAAAGGCTTCAAAATTCGTACTTCGCATTAAACTTCGTACTCGCTAACTTAGCAGCTATGCGTACAGTTATACAGCGGGTTACAAAAGCAAGCGTAACAATAGATGGAGTTATCCGTGGTAGAATTGATGACGGATTAATGGTGTTGATTGGAATAGAGGATGCAGATACACAAGAAGATATAAATTGGCTCTCCAATAAAATAGTAAACCTGCGGGTATTCGATAACGAGGCAGGTATAATGAACAAGTCGGTTTTAGACATTAATGGAAATATTTTATTGATCAGCCAGTTTACCTTACACGCCAATATCAAAAAAGGCAACCGCCCCGGTTATATAAAAGCAAGTAAGCCGGATGTTGCTATTCCTTTGTATGAAAAACTGATCGTACAATTGAAAAAAGATTTGGGGAAGGAAATTCAAACGGGAATTTTTGGAGCAGACATGAAAGTTGAATTATTGAACGATGGGCCGGTAACGATAATTATTGATACGAAGAACAGAGAATAATGTAGGGTCATGCCACCGGCATGACCATTTAATTTGCGCCACCGGCATAACTAACAAAAATTAATGATTTGAAAGATATTGAAAGCAGAAGCGATATTGAAACCGTGCTGGTTTCCTTTTACCAAAAGGCATTTACCGATAATTTGATAGGCCGTTTTTTTACAGAGGTTGTTCCGCTTGATTTGACCACACACCTACCCGTGATTACAGATTTTTGGGAAGCTCTTATTTTTAGCACACATTCTTACCGGAAAAATGTAATGCAAATTCATCAACATATTCACCACCTATCTGTAATAAAAAAAGAACACCTGGATCGTTGGGTTAATTTATTTATTACAACAGTTGATAAATTCTTTGAAGGCGAAAAAGCAAACTTAATGAAGCAGCGTGCCGTTTCCATAGCCAGTTTAATGGATATTAAATTAAATCATAGTTTAATCAATAAAAAATGACAATAGAACTCGCCCAACAAAAAGTAGATGAGTGGATAAAAACTGATGGAGTACGCTATTTCAGTGAGCTGACTAATATGGCTATACTAACAGAGGAAGTTGGCGAAGTAGCCCGTTTGATAAGCCGTAAATATGGAGACCAGTCATTTAAGGAAACTGATACGGTAAAAGAGTTGAGCGATGAATT
The DNA here is from genome assembly GCA_030860085.1 of Bacteroidota bacterium. GTDB lineage: Bacteria > Bacteroidota > Bacteroidia > Chitinophagales > Chitinophagaceae > Flavisolibacter. The sequence goes on from JALZIY010000190.1 coordinate 5,967, forward strand.
AGCCGATGTATTATGGGTGCTTATTGCAATTGCTAATCAAACCGGTGTAAATCTTACAGAGGCATTACAAAAGAATTTTGAGAAGAAAACTACAAGAGATGCACAGAGACATCAGCAAAATGAAAAATTGATGTGAAGTACGTTTGCCGTTACTCATCAAAACAAATGGCTTTACCCATAAAGGAAATAGTTGCATATGGGGTGAAATTTTCTCAAAACCATTAATAGTATCCTAAAAGATGTTGGGCATGGTATTATTAGTTATGGTTAACTATAGAATATACTATCAAAAAAGATGGAGAAAAAAAATCTTCAAAATTCAACAACAAAATTTTAAAAAAAAGGAGGCGTTTATGGCAAAAACAGTAGTGGGTCTTTTTGAAAATGAAACTGATGCACAAACAGCAGTTCAGGGATTATCAAATATTGGTATTTCCAGGGAATATGTAGATGTTTCAAAAGGAAGCAAGGAGTCTTTTAATGCAAAATCAGAAAAGGGCGATGGTAATGCAGTTACCCGTTTTTTTAAATCTCTTTTTGGAGATGATAACGATGATGCCGACCGTTATTCAAATGTCAGCAGCAAGGGTTATTCAATTGTAACTGTACACGCTCAATCATCTGATGAGGCGGAGGAGGCAGCCGACATTTTGGACGATTGCGGCGCTATTGACGTAGATAAAATAGCTTCACAACATGGTGTTTCCTCAGACTCAAATAGAATGGGAAGCAGGCAGGATATTGAGGATAGAAGGGAAAAAACTTTGGATGAAATAGATGAAACCTATGAGGATGGAAAAAGGAAGGTTCAAAGAGAAGGCGACCGGTTTCGTAGCCGCATAATAGAAAAACCGGTTGACGAAGATTATCGTTTGCGTGATTTGTAAAGTATAGGATGTGAAGTAAAGTGATCAACACCAACAGTACAGGTACATTCGACTTGGTAATAGACACTTAGAAACCTGTAAACAGAAATTCAAGAAAACCTTTTACCCCTTTAGGTTCAAGAGCAGTGCATTACGAAGCACTGCTCTTTATTTTAATTCTTTTATGAGCAAAAGCGTTTGTACATTAGTTTGGGGACTGTTTTTATTATGCTCCTGTAAACAGTTACAAAAGCCAACCTACCTGGCAACGGAAAATCTCCGGATAAGCGGGGTGGGTTTTAAACGGTCTGAGTTGAGTGCCGATCTCAAATTTTATAATCCTAATTCACAACAGCTTCAATTAAAATCCGCAGATATTGATATTTATATACAAAATCGTTTTTTAGGCAAAGCAGGCTTTGATAATTTATTAAACCTTCCGCCTATGGATACTTTTTACGTTCCCGTTAAGGCTGTTGTAGCCTTGCGTGATGTTTTACCTAATGCAGTACAAATACTTTTAAAAGATTCGGTGAATCTAAAGCTTGATGGTACAGTGAAAGCTGGTAAGGCCGGCTTTTTTAAGAATGTTGCAATAAAATACGAAGGCCGGCAATCGTTGGCAAGGTTTTTAAAAGATTCTACTGCGAGGTAATATTTCATAATACGCATACATTTACATTTTGGCAATGTTTAGCAATTATTAATAAACAATTTTTTCAAAATCAAAATTAAAAACCATGAAATCAGAAAATTTTATTACAGGAGTTTTTGTTGGGGCCATCGCAGGATTAGCAGCAGGCATTTTACTTGCCCCGGATAAAGGCAGTGAAACCCGTCAAAAAATTATAGATAAGGGAGGAGATCTCGCAAGTAAGGTCAAAAATAAAGTTAGCGGACATGTTGATGATGCTGAAAAAATGCTGAATAAAGCAGGTAATAAAACCGAAGATTGGAGCGGATAAATGTCATAAAATCTCCAACCATAGGCAATTTATAAAACGGACTTGTACTGCTTTTTAACAGCGATAGCAAGTCCTTTTGGAAAATGAAGAATGCAACCTAATTGGAATAAGCAATATTTGATTTTTATTCATGCAGAATAATATTGACTTACTTTTAAGCCTCACTATGTTTGCTTTAAAATCCGGCTTTTAAATTTTCTTTCTTTCATGTTTCCTATACGCTGGTCTTAAGTCGTTGATCTTTTTGATGAGCGACTTTTTATTTTGCCAAACTGATATTTCTTAATCCAATATCACTCAGCTATTTTTTTCAATCACTTTCTCCGCCAGCCGTTCCTCATCAATTCCGGCAGGCAACAAAAACAAAATAACAGCAATGATAAAACAAATGTAAGATAGATAAACACTGGCGAAAGCCAGGGGAACTGATGCTAAATAAGCAGCACTGCCTATATAAGTTTTTGTCCTGCTTTTGACGGATACCTTCTCTATTTTCTTTTCGACATCCCGTTCTTCATCTGTATGCACTAAATGTTTTTTTAAAGTGTGAGAATGCATAAATGATAATGTCAGCGTAGTCATAAACATTATAAAACCATACAAAGCTGTAGAAGTGGGAAGTAAGGGGTTAGCACCCATCATACCTGTAACAAACGGAATGAGGCTCATCCAAAAAAGGAAGAAAAGATTATGGGCTAATAGCGCATTGTCTGTTTTTTCTAACAGATGAAACATGTGATGGTGGTTGAGCCATAAAATGCCGATCATTATAAAACTGAAAATATAAGCTGCTAAATGAGGGAGTATCTCGATAAGATGATGTTGTATGTCATATGTATCCTGATCTTTTTTAAAGTCAGGTAATCTAAGCTCCAAAACCATTATCGTAATAATAATGGCAAGAACACCATCGCTAAATGTTTCAACCCTTGTAGTACTTGTTTGCATTAATTTGATTTTATCTCCGGTTTGCTAAATCCTTATTTGCATTAATCATTCCTGGCTATAAAGTTTAAAATGATATTGTTGTTTTCAACAAACAACCCAGGCATCTACACCAACAGGTAAAATAAAATCACGTATGGTATTCTACAATATAACTCCGCAATCATTTGTTTGGAACTGGAAATTTTCTACTGACGGTGGTCAAACCCGGAAGCTTAACTGGAAAATACACTACAAGAGAAAAAAATAATCAAACTATTACTTTACCACTCAAGTGTAAGTGATTTTGCATTCGGCACTCACCGTTATTAATTTAGAAGAGACAATAAGGTGTTTTTTTCTGAAACCTACCATTCTATGCTAAATTTAGCAGCGGGTTTTTTAGAAAGCCAAAAATTAAATCAATGAAGAAAAAAATAACATGGGAGGGCATAGGGCAAATACTCAAAGCAACCTTTAAGGGTTTCTCAGATGACAATGTGATAAAACTAAGCGGGGCATTGGCTTATTTTACTGTTTTCTCTATGGCCCCCATGCTCATTGTCATTATTTTTTTTGCTGATCTTTTTTGGGGGAGAGAAGCCATCGAGGGAACGATCTATGGTCAACTAAAAGGTTTTATAGGGCCAGATGCCGCTGCACAATTACAGGAGATTATAAAAAATGCTTCTTTAAGTAAGAAGAGTACGGTAACAGCGGTCATAGGTTTTATTATGTTATTAATTGGCGCTACAACCGTATTTGCAGAAATCCAGGATTCAATAAATACGATATGGAATTTAAAAGCAAAACCAAAAAAAAACTGGCTGAAACTGGTAGGAGATCGCGTTCTTTCTTTCTCGATAGTTGTAAGTCTGGGTTTTTTGTTATTGGTTTCTTTAATTATAAATGGCATCATGGAAGCATTGGGCAATAAGCTTCTTACTATGTTTCCGGATATTGCTGTCATTCTTCTTTACATTGTTAATCTCATCCTCACATTTATCGTCACCTCTTTATTATTTGCTATAATATTTAAAGTATTACCAGATGCTAAAATAAAATGGAGAGATGTTTTGATGGGTGCTATGGTTACGGCTGTTCTTTTTATGCTTGGGAAATTTGGTATTAGTTTTTATATCGGCAACAGCAATGTAGGCAATGCGTACGGTACAGCGGGTTCGCTGGTGGTTATTTTATTGTGGGTTTATTTTTCATCTATTATATTGTATTTCGGCGCTGAATTTACTAAGGCTTATGCTACTGTCTACGGCTCTTCCATTCATCCCAATCAGTATGCAGTGTGGATACAGCAAATTCAAGTAGAAACAGGCAAAGGAACTTTAAAGCATGAGGAAGAAGTCAAAAAAGAAGAGAACGAAAGTACAGATGAAAAAATAAAAGTGACTTAAGAAAGATCGAGCCTTGGCTATGTTTTTGTAACACGTCGATAAAAAAAGTAAAATGGGGCATCATGTTACACCTAAAGGTATATGGCAAGTTTTAAAGGCTTCGTTTAAAGGGTTTGGAGAAGATAAGGTTCCAAAGCTGAGTGCTTCATTAGCCTATTATACTGTTTTTTCTTTAGGTCCTTTGCTTATCATGATCATTTACCTGTGCAGTATCTTTTTTGGCCGGGAAGCCATTGAGGGTACTATATATCATCAAATTGACGGTTTTGTAGGGCGGGAGGCTGCTGACCAGATTCAGGGAATTATCAAAAATGTAGCTCTTGAGGGTAAGGGTGGCCTTGCTTTTATCATCGGCATTATTACCTTATTAATTGGCGCCACTACTGTTTTTGCAGAGATACAAGATTCCATTAATAGCATCTGGGGCTTGAAAGCCAAACCTAAACTGGGTGTGATGAAATTGCTGAAAGACAGGCTACTTTCCTTTGGAGTAATTGGTAGCCTTGGATTTTTGTTGCTGGTTTCGTTAGG
>JALZIY010000218.1 GCA_030860085.1 Bacteroidota bacterium
GATAAAGACTAAACCAATGACAAGTGCAATGGTTGTTACCACTTCAAAATATAAAAGCGATTTCCAGCCCATACGCCCTACCTGCTTTAGGTTGGAATGACTGGCGATACCGACTACCAATGTGGCAAACAATAGGGGAGCAACGATCGTTTTCACTAATCTCAAAAATATCGAACTAAGGAACTGGAGATTTTGTGAAAAGGCAGGAAAATCAAGGCCTATTTCCACGCCCATAGCCATAGCCACCAGTATCCAGGTAGTCAATGATCTTTTATAAAAAGCAAATAATATGAGGCTGGCAATAAAGACCCACCGGGAACTAAACAGGATATTATCTGGAACAGTAACCCATCCTTGCAGATGTACAAAATGGAGAATTGCTACCACCGTAAACAAAACAAGAGAAAGCAATCCGGCCTTGTGTTTATTCATATGAAATGCAGTAGTAAAGTTTCAAAACTAAAGGTTTACTTTCAATTATTGATAAATAGACGGAATCTGTTTTCCGATAATAGTTAATAAATCTTTTTGTTTGTTTTTGGTAGAAATCACTATTTTTCAGGCTATTTTAAAAAACTGCATTAGAATACTCTAAACTTCAATCAATCTATTTATGAGTGTATTTGTCAGAAAACCAATGGCTGCCTTAATGAATGAGGTAGAGGAAACCGGTGCGCATACATTGAAAAGAACATTAGGTGCGGGCGGTTTAGTTGCATTAGGAATAGGAGCCATTATAGGCGCCGGTTTATTTTCTATTACAGGTATGGCGGCTGCTAATCATGCCGGGCCTGCTATTACTATTTCCTTTATAGTAGCAGGTTTGGGATGTCTTTTTGCAGGTTTATGTTATGCGGAATTTGCATCTATGATCCCTGTTGCGGGAAGTGCTTATACTTATTCGTATGCAACAATGGGTGAATTTATTGCCTGGATAATTGGCTGGGATCTTGTGCTGGAATATGCTGTAGGTGCAGCAACTGTTGGCATTAGCTGGAGCCGTTACCTTGTAATTTTTTTAGAAGGAATTAATATTCACCTGCCTGCCTCATTAACCTTAGGCCCTTGGGATGGAGGTATAATAAATCTTCCCGCAGTATTCATAATCGTATTAATGAGTTTATTGCTGATAAAAGGAACCAGAGAAAGCGCTGTTGTCAATGGACTGATCGTTGCATTAAAACTTGGTGTGGTTCTAACATTTATTATACTTGGTTGGCAGTATATTAATACCGACAACTATACTCCTTATTTTATTCCTGATACCGAACCGGGCCATGAAAGTTTTTTTGATAATGGATTTGGAGGTGTAATCCGTGCAGCGGCAATCGTTTTCTTCGCATATATCGGGTTTGATGCAGTAAGTACTGCAGCACAGGAAACAAAGAATCCCAAAAGGAACATGCCAATAGGCATTTTAGGTTCTTTAGCTATTTGCACAGTATTATATATTCTATTTGCACATGTAATGACAGGTGTTACCAGTTACACTAGTTTTGCCGGAAAAGATGGTATTGCACCTGTAGCAGTTGCTATTGACCACATGGGTACAGCAAATGCAGCGGGAGTTATAGAGCCAGATTATCCATGGTTGAACCGTGCAATTATCGTGGCTATTCTTGCCGGTTATGCTTCTGTGATACTAGTAATGCTGATGGGACAAAGCCGTGTATTCTTTAGCATGAGTAAGGATGGATTAATGCCTAAAATTTTCTCCGCCGTCAATCCAAGAACGCAAACACCGGTAAAAAATAATTTATTGTTCATGCTGTTTGTCAGCCTTTTTGCTGCATTTGTACCGGCGCGTGTGGTAGGCGAAATGACCAGTATAGGAACATTGTTTGCCTTCATTCTTGTATGTATTGGAATTTGGGTAATGCGCAGAAAAATGCCGGAATTGCCACGAGCATTTAAAACTCCAATGGTTCCCTTAGTACCCATCCTTGGAATTGTTACTTGTTTATTTATGATGGTATTTCTTCCTGCGGATACATGGATACGTTTGCTGGTTTGGATGCTAATTGGTTTAGATATTTATTTAGTTTATGGCGCCAAAAACAGCCATTTGGGTAATGGCACAGTTGTGAGAAAAGGCATGCGGGTAGCCCGCTACACAGGAATTGCACTTGCCCTTTTACTTGTTGTTGCGGGATTCCTCCATCAATTAACGGTGGGCTTCGATACGGACAGAACATTATTTTACATCTCTGTTGTATTTGCAGTAATTCACCTTGGTGTTTATGCTACCAAATTGGGAAGAGCTGAACCACTGGACGACGGCGAGCCGGCAAATCCAATGGAGAATCGATAACCTTCAAAAACTTACAAAAGCCGCTGACATTCAGCGGTTTTTTTGTTGCCGCAAATTGTACTTTTGCCATCGCTAATTATTGAAAATTGAAAATTGAAAATTGAATGGGTCGCATATTTGAAGTAAGGAAATCCACCATGTTTGCCCGTTGGGACCGCATGGCAAAACAATTTACCCGTATAGGAAAAGAAATTGCCATTGCCGTAAAAGCAAGCGGTCCTGACCCGGGGATCAACCCGGCATTGAGACGATGCATGCAGAATGCAAAAAACGTAAACATGCCGAAAGACCGCATAGAAGCGGCTATAAAAAGAGCGCAGGGAAAGGAGATGGAGAATTATGAGGAAATTTTGTATGAAGGTTATGGACCGCATGGAGTAGCAATCTTGGTAGAAACAGCTACTGACAATCATGTGAGGACGGTAGCCAATGTAAAATCAATTTTTAATAAAGGTGATGGGGTTTTAGGTAATAGCGGAAGTGTGAGTTTTCAATTTAAAAAAATGGGTGTGTTTAAATTGAAACCCGAAGGTTTGAATATGGAAGGATTAGAATTGGAATTAATTGATTTCGGTCTTGAAGAATTAGGGGAAGGCAGTGATGAAAATGGCAAGGATGTTTTAATAGCCAGATGTGCTTTTACAGATTTTGGCAATATGCAAAAAGCATTAGAGGAGAAGGGGATTATTCCCTTAAGTGCAGAACTGGAATGGGTACCTGCAACTACCGTTCAACTTTCAGAAGAGCAGGCGGAAGAGGTTCTAAAACTGGTTGATAAATTGGAGCAGGACGAAGATGTACAAAAAGTGTTTTATAATTTATCTGGCATATTACTGAAAAATGGTTGGTAAATTTCCTTATAATCTCCGC
>JALZIY010000232.1 GCA_030860085.1 Bacteroidota bacterium
TATATCTGTAAATCTGAATGTAGAAACATAGATTACATATGTTTCTAATTAAATAGATACCATATTTTGGTCGAATGCCTGCGCTGTTTTGCTTCTATAGAATAAGGAATTTTTATTATCTGCTATCAACAATTGCTGATCTGCTAACCATTGATTCATTCTATAAATTACAGCCTTTAATTGTGTTTCATCTAATTGACTAATAGCTGATTTCCTGCGGTCTAAATGATTGTACCAGCAATCAGTAAAAAGCCAATCTAAAATTATTCTGTTAAAGCAATGATTATATTTAACGGGATAGGTATATTTTACGGGCAACCGGGTATTGAGAAGTTCTTTATATTCAATAATTAGTTCTTTCATGCGAAATAGTATAAAATAAACTTTACTTAACCTAAGCCTTAATATTAAAGTTTGTGATTGAATTTTAAGTAATGTTAAATTGCTTTACTTGTAATGGCGGGCATCTATCATTATTTATACGTCTTCGTGATTCACTTTGTTTCAGTATGTAAGATTGGGTTTTTATCTAAAGCAACTCATATAAAACTTTTAATTCAGAACATCATCAACAAACATTTACAAGGTTAGATGACCAGATTATTTTTTGCGTAGGGGTTTACCGGCATTACTAATCCCGTTTTGAGTGGCGCTGCTATGAGTAGTAGTGTTCATTGTAGCGGGAGGAGTATTAGTTATTGTAATAGTATTTGTTGGGTTTGGTTTTGATGTTGTATTGGCATCAGTGGTAATTGTTTTTTGGGTTGCATTATTTATGGTATTACTCTCAGAGGGTTTATTAATATTAGCTGGGTTTGGTGCTGTGTTATTTTTAATTACCTGAACGCGGCTTTCAGGAGTATTATCAGCTTTTCTAAGTGATTGAGCAGTACCTGGCTTATCATTTTTTGTGCGAATACTATCCTGGCTATACCCGCTATATACTGATAACAAAATTACTACCAGTAATAAAGAAAATTTAATTTTCATAATTATATAATTGTTTTTAGATAGCAGATAATATTGTGCCAGAATTAATAACTTTCTTTAACTGCCTGATAATCTCCCTAAAACTGCCAACGCACTTTCCAAATTTTGGCTATCTCTTCAGCCAATACATCGGGTGCATTCCAAATTGTCGCAATTCGATAATGTGTAAATTTAGGTAACCAAACTTAAAAAATTATGACCAGGGAAGAATATTTGTCACTATGCTCCAAGCGTTATGATGAGCTTCAGGCGCTTAATAAACTTGACAATTTTTATGATTACGAGAGTGAGTTTGCGACGATAATGAAAGACCTAAGTAAGGATGTATTAGAAAAGCATTTGAGTGAGTTGCCCGCCGACAGGCGTAAAAAAAAACACTCACACAATTTGGAGAAATAAATATTGCAAACAGCCATCCATTTAGTAAAGGAATAAATGGTTTTCAAATTAGCCCGCTAGTGCAAGAAAAGATGGTATATGTAGGGCAGATGGATTGTTACGAAACTTGTTGTGAAGTGCTGGAGAAACTCGCTGGCGTAAAAGTAGGTAGTACGCAAATTTATAGGTTAACGGATTTGTATGGGAAGGGTGTGGAAGAGATAGTAAATGCGGAGCGAACATTAACGCCATTAAAGCAAGAGGAAGTACTTTATTCACAGGCTGATGGTTCAATGGTACTTACCCGTGAGGAGGGCTGGAAGGAAGTAAAAGTGGGACGCATATTTAAGAGCAGCGATTGCATACATGCAGATTCAAAGCAAGGCTGGATAAGCAACTCACAGTATGTAGCCCATTTAGGCAGCAGTAAGGACTCGTGCCGGGACAATGGACGACTTGCTTGAATCGTTTGGCAAATTGGACAGGCGCTTAATCTTTATATCGGATGGAGCAACATGGATAAAAAACTGGATAGAAGATGCTTTTCCTAAAGCCATCTCTATACTTGATTTTTATCATGCCTGTGAACACTTACATCAGTTTAGCAATAGTTTTTTTAAAGATAAAACAGTGGAGCAAAAATGGACAAACCAACAAAAAGAATTGTTGTTGAAAAGCCAGGTGTCAGAAGTTATAAAAAATATAAAAGCACTGGCTAAAGGCAACAATGAAGAAGCCGAAAAATTAATAGCATATTATCAAGGCAATGCAGATCGGATGGACTATCAACAATATAAACAAATGGGTTGTGGCATCATAGGTTCGGGAGCTATTGAATCTGCTCACCGAACTGTAATACAAAAAAGAATGAAATTATCGGGACAGAGATGGAGTAAACAAGGGGCTCAAAATATGCTTAACCTTAGAGTAATGAATAAAAATCAGCAATGGAGTAAAATAATTAAAATGTCAAAATATGGACTTAAGGCTACAGGATAATGGGCGACAATTTGAAATGCACCCAATAATATTGCCACAAAATAAGTGCTTTAAGCATTTATTTTATGCAAGAAAACTACCCAAAAGTGCTCAAGAAAACTACCCAAAAGTGCTCAAGAAATCTACTCAAAAATGTTTAAGAAATCTACTCAAAAATGTTCAAGAAAACTACCTGAAAGTAATAAGTAAAAATTATTAGTAAGACTAACAATTTAATTTGTGGAATTACTAATTTATTGATTTAGTGATTAATATACGATCAGCTAACTACAAAAGCATATCATGAGTATTAACTAAATAATTTGAGAAAGCCAGTGT
>JALZIY010000234.1 GCA_030860085.1 Bacteroidota bacterium
ACCGGCAGCTATATTAAATCCTTTGATAACGCTACCAAAAGGATAATATGTAACTTTTGCAATAAAAATAGTATTGGATTCATGATGAAAACTTTTGGCTAAAAATTCTGCAGATGTGGGATTATTAACTACAGGATTTTCACTGCCGTTTTCAAAAACAAATTCTCCTCCTACTAATAATTTGTTAAGCAATTTTTTTGGGGATTTAATTATGTTTTTTGAACCTTCAATATTTATGGAAAAACCTACAACATCACCTGTTCCAAAAAGCACTTGTCCTGCGGATAATTTTATGTAATAATTTTTTACAAAATTTGTTTGAGATGACCCCCAGTATGTTAGGGAGAAAAACACATAAGAGAATATTAATAATCTTTTCATTATTTAATATTAGAAAATTAAAAGCTATTACCTCGGTTTGTGTCCTCACACACCGAAATTAATGATTTAAAAAAATGGCTCGTGGAGACACGAGCCAGGGCAACAAAAAACGAAATATGTGTCGTATCGCGTAATGTATAGATCATTGTTAACTCATCAACTTTTCTTCTCAGCAAAATATCTCATCAGATCAGTCAATGCTTTTACGCTTTCGTACGGCAAGGCATTGTACATGGAAATGCGAAAGCCACCAGTGGTACGATGGCCTTTTACACCAATCATATTTTCCTGTTCGCACAGCGATAAGAATTCTTTTTCTATACTGGCATCTGGAATTGTAAAGCAGGCATTCATTTTACTGCGGTCTTCTTTTGCTACCGTGCCTTTAAATAATGGAAGGCTGTCAATGGTATCATATAAGAGTTGCGCTTTTTCATTATTGCGTTTCTCCATTTCCGCAATACCGCCAACCTGCTTTAACCAGCGCAACGTAAGCATGCAAACATAAATGGCAAAAACCGGAGGCGTATTTAACATGGAGCCTGCTTCAATATGATTGCGATAGTCAAGCATTGTTGGGATAGAGCGTTGCACTTTTCCTAATATATTTTTGTTCACCACAACAACATTTACACCTGCTGCGCCAATATTTTTTTGTGCGCCTGCATAAATCAAATCAAATTGATTAAAGTTCAATTGGCGGCTTAAAATATCGCTACTCATGTCTGCAACAAGCGGCACTTTTCTATTATAAAAAATAGAAAGGTCCTGCCATTGAGTTCCATAAACGGTATTGTTGGTAGTGATGTGTAAATAACTTGATGATGGATTAACTTCAAATTGTTTTGGCAGGTGATCATAATTCGATTCTTTAGAACTGCAAACCACATCCACCTTTCCAAAAAACTTTGCTTCTTTAATGGCTTTGGCTGCCCATATACCTGTGTCTGTGTAGGCAGCGGTTGCATCGGTGTCAAGCAAATTCATCGGCACCTGGAAGAATTGCGTAGAAGCGCCCCCATGTAAAAAAAGCACTTCATGCAAAGTATCTAATTGCATCAACTCTTTCAATAAAGCAATAGCTTCGCTCAAGACGCCTTCAAATAATTTAGTGCGATGTCCTATTTCTAAAATGGAAAGACCGGTATCATTGAAATTTAATAATGCCCGGCTTGCTTCCTCAAAAACCTCTGTTGGTAAAATGGAAGGACCGGCATTAAAATTATGGATCGCTTTTATGCCCCTGTCCCCTAAAGGGGAACTTAGATTAATTATTCCTTTATTATCCATTAAATTTTTTTTTGCTGAGCAAAGTAACGTACAATGATGCTTTGTAGAAACGATCTTTTAAACCCCCTTTAGGGAATGGGGGCATGCTCTCTTCCCTTTATATCACTATTTCTCCAGGCATTGTTCAGCACTTCAAATTCTTTTACATCCGCTTCAGTAAAATTTGCTGAACCTAATTTTGATAGATCGGGTTGTCCGGCATCTACCCAGGCGGTGTACCAAAAAGAGGCTACGGCATAAACCGACTGGCGCATACGGCGCTCAATCATGCCTCCTAATAGTTTATCATAAGCAATCGTAAAAGCAGAAGAATATTGACGTACGAGTACTCCATTGCGGTTTTCAAAAGCAAACTTCTGGTCGGGTGAAAACCTGGCAGTCAGTTCTCTTTCATACCGCAAAACAGTATCTGCTGCTGCAGCGCTTTCTAATACTCTTTCCCATGAAAAAGCACCAATATTTTTAATGTATTCTGCTTTACCAATAAAAAAATCCCATTCCTTATCCGCAAGTAATTCCGGTACTCTGCTTTCCCAAAAACCATGAATACCTCTTTGATTGGTAAATTGGCCATTATGATTTTTAGTGGCGTGCAAGGGTACATGTGCATCAGCAATATAATGCCCTATCTCGGCTGATAATTTTAAAATTCTTGCTCCTGACTTTTCCCTGAAAGCATCAGTTAATCTGCGTTGCATGATATGTATCCACCATGGTACAATTCCATATTGCATCAGTGTATCTTCTGTAAATTTTGCAACGGCTTCATTCCAGTTTCTTGGCAAGTTATCATAAGGATATGTTCCGTAATGATCTATATCAATATAATGCCTGGCGCCTTCCTCTGCAACGGCATACCTACGCATATCAGGGTCAACAGCATGTTCACTGATAAATTGAACATTTGGTTTGTAAAAAATCATCATTTGCGGTGGTAACAGAAACGTGGCATAGTAATTAATTTTCCGATGCCCGAAAAACCCCCAGCAAAAACAGTGTTGATAGCAAAGGATCAGTAGTAAAGAGAAAATAGTCTTCTTCATAATATTCAATAGGCAATAAACAATAGCAATAAAGCAATAGTCAACATCCGCGTTTCATCGGCCAACTACAATCAGTCAACCGTCAACCGTCATCTGTCATCTGTCAATCGTCATCTTCCCTCTTCATTCTACATCACTAACGCCACCGCTTATTGCAAATTTCATAGCATCGGTAGCGTTAATATTGGTCACAGGTTTTACCCTGTTCCTTGGCAAAAGATACACATTTCCAGCAATTGAGTAAGAGGCCGGAATATAGACAGCAACATAATCTGTAAAACCAAAATCTTTCAATTCAGTCTGAGTGATAAACCCCATTCGCCATACATCATTATCATCAATATTAGCCAACACAGGTTTATTAAATTTTTTCTTTTCTCCTGCAAAAGCTTCAAAAAAATCTTTAACCGTAGTATAAATGAACCGGATGCCCGGCGCTTTTACCAACCAGCTATCAAACAGGTTAAAAAACTTTAGCTTAATAAAAAAAGAACTGAGATAGCCGATAAGACAAATAGCGGCAATAACAATTATAAATCCTAATCCATAGTTCTGCACGTGCACCTTACCGGCAGCATCAGTAGTGGTAAAAATGGGAATCAGCGAATCTATAGACGAAACAACCCAATAGATAGCGTAGACGGTAATGGCAATGGGTGCCATCACCAATAAGCCTTGTAAAAAATACTGGAACAACTTTCGAAACCGAAATCCTTCAGTTTGATCCGGAGAAAGAATTGGTGAACTCATAATACCAAAGGTAATTCTTCATTTTATGCCATAAAAAAATGGCTGTTCACAAAAAATTAATATGGAAACTTTTATTGCGTAAGAAGTTTCCATAGTTTTGTATTTAATTATGGAAGCAAAAGATCGCATTCTTCTAAAAGCACACGAACTATTTAACCGGTATGGCATCCGGTCTGTATCGATGGATGATATTGCAGCGCAGTCAGGCATGTCCAAGAAAACGGTGTATCAATATTTTACTGATAAGGAAGAATTAGTGGGAGCTGTTTTTAACGCCATTATGGAAGGCAATATAGGCGATTGTTGTAATGCGCAAAAAGTATCGCAGAATGCACTGGATGAAGTTTTTCTTGCCTTTGGCCGTGTGCAGGAAATGTTTGCTAATATGAACCCGGCTATTTTATTTGATATGAAAAAATATCACCCGGAAACCTTTAAAAAATTTAAGGAATACCAGAATGGTTTTTTATATGGGATGATAAAAGCAAATTTAGAGAGAGGAGTGAAGGAGGGTTTGTACCGCGAAGATATTGACATTGATACGCTTACCCGTTATCGTATTCACAGTGTGATGCTTCCTTTTGACCCGGAAGTATTTCCGAATAACAGAACCCAATTGGTGCATATTGAACAGGAGTTGGTAGAACATTTTCTATATGGATTGGCTACTGCAAAAGGAGATAAGATAATTGACAAGTACAAAAAACAAAGAACCAAAAAATAATCGAATGAAAAGAGGTTTCAAAGGCTTGCTTTTAATTATGTCCACTTCATTAGCCCTGGTAACAAGCGCCCAGCAAAGGCATGAATTAACTGCAAAAGAAGCTGTAGAATATGCCCGAAAAAATAATGCATCAGTAAAAAACGCATTAGTGGATGTACAAATCCAGGCACAAACAAACCGTGAAATAACAGCGAACGCTTTTCCACAAATAAACGGTAACGTAGGTATTAATTACTTCCCAAGTATAGGCGTACAGCGGTTCCCAAATTTCATTGCAGCTGGTACTTATGGTGTGCTTACTGATGAAGGTGTGAAAGATGCCAACGGCAATGCCATTGTAATGCCTAATGATTTTGGATTTATAGAAGCTGCATTTGGCAGTAAGTTCAATAACTCAATAGGTGTCGATCTTCAGCAATTATTATTTGAAGGACAGGTATTTGTTGGTTTACAGGCGAGGCGTACTTCCATGGAATTTGCACAAAAAAATGTTGAGGTAACAGAAGAAAATATAAAGGCAAATATTTACAAAATATATTACCAGTTATCTGCCGGAAAAAATCAGCTCAATATTCTTGATGCCAATATCAGCCGCCTTGAAAAATTATCCGGCGACACCCGCAAGTTGTACGACAATGGCTTTGCAGAAAAATTGGATATTGATAAAGTAACTGTGCAACAAAACAACCTGGTAACGGAAAAACAAAAAGTGCAGAATACAATCAGCAATGGTTACATAGGACTGAAAATTTTAATGGGCATGCCTGTTAAGGATACGCTTGTGCTTACTGATTCTGTAACATACGATGAAATAAGGAATGGTGTATTAGATGCTACTCTTTACAACTATAGCGATCGTAAAGAATACCAATATGCAGAATTAGGAAAGAAACTGAATGAGTATAATATAAGACGTTACAAGCTTACTTATTATCCAACAGTAGCCCTTTCTTCCAATTATGCGCTCATCCGCCAGTCAAATAAATTTGGTTTTGGAGGCAGTTGGAACCCAAGCTCTCAAATTGGTTTACGTGTGTCTGTACCCATATTTGATGGTTATGCAAGGGCCGCCAGGGTACAAAGAGCAAGGCTTGAATTAGAACAAACTGAAAACCGTATTGAAGAATTAAAATTATCGATTGACAGCGATGTACAACAAGCCATCAATAACTACAGTACTGCCTTAGTTACACTTGATAACCAAAAACGTAATATGGAGCTGGCAGAAAAAGTTTACGGACAAACCAAAAAGAAATACGAGATAGGCACTGGTTCAACCATCGAGATCAATGATGCTGATACCGAACTCCGCATTGCTCAAACTAATTATATAAACGCTTTGTACGATGCCATCATTGCAAAAATTGATTTCTTAAAAGCAACCGGGAAATTGCAGTAATCCAGCTAACAAAAAAATAACCATCATGAAAAAAAATATTTACGGGCTATTAGTAATTGGAGTTATTGCTGCTTCCTGCGGGAGTGGAAAAAAAGAAAGCGACTCCATCGTAACAGATAAAAAAGTTGAATTGCAGAAGCTTAAAGCGGAGCAAAAAAAATTGAATGAATCTATTGCGAAGCTGGAATCTGAAATAAGCAAAGCAGAACCGGGAACGGCAACAAGCTCAGCAAAACTGGTAACGGTTATGCCTTTAGGCACACAAAATTTTACGCACTACATTGAATTGCAGGGCAAAGTTGATGCTGAAAATATTGCTTACGTAACTCCACGTGGTGGCCCGGGACAAGTCAGATCAGTCTATGTAAAAAAAGGAGATTTTGTAAAAAAAGGACAGTTGCTATTGAAGTTGGATGATGCCATGGTACGCAGCCAGATGGCCCAATTGCAATCACAATTATCCTTTGCAAAAGATCTCTACCAGCGCCAACAAAATCTTTGGAAAGAAGAAATCGGAACAGAGGTGCAGGTGATCTCTGCAAAAAATAATGTTACTTCTTTAGAAAGACAAATAGCTACGCTAAGAGAACAGGCTTCTTTTTCTAATGTGCGTGCAGAAATTTCGGGTGTGGCAGATGAAGTGAATATAAAAGTGGGAGAAACCTTTACAGGGTCGCCAATGCAGGGAATAAAGATTGTAAATACCAGCAGCTTAAAAATTGTTACTGACATACCTGAAAAATATATCTCAAAAGTTCGCAGAGGTTCACT
>JALZIY010000173.1 GCA_030860085.1 Bacteroidota bacterium
GCTATTGGGCGTAAATGCCTTGACAGAATACCCATCTACTATGGCAGGAAGCAGGGCGGCGGCTGGTATCGTTTTCTTAAAAAAATCCCTTCTTTTCATACAAAAGAATTGAAATGGTTAGCAACGCTTAAGCAAGCTGATATTCAGCCAGGTTCATTAAATATTGATACAAACTTTTTAACCGGTTATTTACAATTGTAAAATTAGATTGATCGGCAGGGTTTGCGATATATGCATTCCACGCATTTGACCAATAATAATCCTGTGTTTGATTGCTTAATAAAATTTGTTGCTTAATAGTTTGTTTGGCTGATTGTGAAAGCGGCACCCTGTAAAGAATGTTTAAAGCATCATCGATCAATAAATTTGGATCGCCGGGATTAGCTAATGTTTTTGTGAATGCAACTGCATCTATTACAATTTTTTTACTATTCCGTGAATATCCTGTCGTAATCATGGTATCTGTATATCTATTACGTTTAGGAAGTGTATCAGAGTTGATCCATATTTCATAAAACTGTGGCTCCTGGTAGTAAGAAGGCCAACCTGCAACACTTGGTGGATCGCCAATATCCTGGCTCATGCTGGTCAACCAATTTCTGATGTAGTTCCACATTCCATAAGCATCAAGATATTCGTTTGTATTGTTTGGGAAAACAACTTTAAACTCTCTTAAGGTGCTTATAACCTGGTCAACGGGGCTTTTTATCTGGCATCCTTGGTTTAAAACATCAAAGAAATGTTCACTTTTAAGTAATGCACTTAAAACAGGTTTAATCTCGTAATTATTATTGCGGAAAATAGTTGCAAGCGGTTCAATAACATTTGTTTCTGTTGTGGCATCGATAGTGTAATAAACAAACCATCTGTACAGCTTGCGGCAAATGTATTTTGATACCTCTTCTTTTGCAAAGATCATGTTTATCAATACATCTGTCTCATTTGCTCCGGCAGCACCCGTTTGGCCATTTACTATTGTATTATTATAAAACGATGAAAATTGCTTACTGGCCGTGTCGTGTCTTGAAGCATCAAAATAAGAAGCGTAGGTGGTACCATTAATCCGCCAACCGGTTAAAACCTTTGCCGCCTTTTTTACATCATCTTCTGTATATTGAACAGCAGGGCCTTTGCCTAATGTAAAAAGTTCCTGTAATTCCCTGGCATAATTTTCATCGGGTGCTGTATTAGTATTTAAATATCCATTTAAATAACGAAGCATGCCTTCATCTATCGTGACATCTTTTATCAATTGCTTGAAATTACCCAGCGCTTTTTGACGAAAAAGGGCATGATGCTTATAAACGTAATGAGCATTTCCTATATCAACGCTTTCAGTACTAAAATGATTTGCCCAAAATAGTATCATTTTTTCACGGATACTTCTATCCTGGTTAATCATAACACCTGCCCACCATTTTTTGAAAGAGGCACGGCGTAAACTGTTTAATGTACCATCGTTCGTGGGATTATTTACCCAGGTTTGACCTGCAGGAACTGCTGGATCAGTAACGGTAGCACTTGTATAATCATTTACCGGCGGGGAGGGAAGTGGAGCTGTTGGGTTGAGTAATTCATCTACTGCCTGAGAAACTGATTTCGTTTTAAAATAGTCAATATCAGCTTTAGTTGACCCATACATTGTTCTTTTTAGCAAATGCTGAACTTCATTGATAGTCCATGCACCCGTATATGGATTAATACCTGATTGTGTTCTGAAAATTTGGAAGGAATTGTTGCTGCGAATTTTCGGGCGTGCAGTTAAAAAATCGCGACGGTCCATAATATTGGTTTTGAATGAGCGGACGTGTGACCCTAAAAATACCAAACGGTTTAAAGAATACCTATAAAATACTTAAATATTTGATTGATTATGAGCTTTCTTTTTTATTTGCGTTTCAAGTTTTTGATTGAGAGCTATGTTTCAACGTAATGCCAGAAGTTTTTCTTTGAAATATTCTGAAATGCAACTAAAGTATTTTTGCCTAAGCTTTTAAAATTTCTAATCCAGGATAAATCTAAAAGAAATCCATTTTTTAAAAATTTAGGATTGATCTCAGGAAAGGCAAAGTGCTCTTGATAGACTATTGTATGAATGATAATGAATGCCCGGATATTAAACCTTAATAATTGAACAAATTACCGAGCCAGTTATACTTATGTAAATGTTTTTTTGCAAACTTCTATTTTATTATGTAATAATTATGGTAGCCTTGATATGTCTGCTATTTCCAGGGACAATGTATAATTCCGGTAGGATCTTTCACTCCCCTGAGAATTATGGAGATTTCAAAAGTTTTTGGTTTTGGTATTGCTTCCCTCAATTTTGAAACGGTCCAGTCATAACTAAATCCAAATTGCAAATCTTTATATGCCAGACCTAAGTAAGGGGTTACTGCATTGTTTGACCAATACCATGCACCTGCATTAAGTATTGTATTTCCAGCATCACCCATAATATAACCTAAAGCAGCACCTATGGAATAATATTTAGCCTCTAACTGAAACTGGTAAATAGCATTTGCATTTAAAATAATTCTATCGCTTAATAATTTTTCAAAATTAATATGAGCAACTTTTCTCATTGCCAGGTATTGATGTTCATCTTCTAAAAAAGTTTGTTTTGGTTTATTTAGATGAAAAGC
>JALZIY010000245.1 GCA_030860085.1 Bacteroidota bacterium
GCATTAGCCGTGTTGGAAGTATTTGAAAAAGATAATTTAATTGAAAAAGCGGAGGAACGTGGGCAATATTTAATGGCTAAACTTAAAGCGTTTGATGGTCTGCAAAATATAAGGGGCAAGGGATTAATGATTGGTTTTGATGTAGCAGATGAATTAAAAGATTTGAAAAAGCAGTTGATGCAAAAACATGTTTTTACAGGTGAAGCAAAGCCGAATGTAATCCGGTTGCTTCCTGCCTTATCAATCGGCCGCAAACAGGTAGATGAGTTTTTAGAAATTATGATGGAAGTAACTAAGGAATTGAGTCTTGATTCATCAAAAGTTTGATATTTGACAATAAACACCATTACTTCTATTTGGACCATGCTAAAACTCTCTTGTTAATGAATGATCTTTCAAAAAACTTAATTAAAACTTCTTCCTTAGGGATAAAAAATTTCATTTCTGTAAATGATGTAACTGACATAAATGCTTTAATAGAAAAGGCATTGTCTTATAAAGCAGATCCTTATAAAGACAAAACTTTAGGTCACAATAAACGCATTGGTTGTCTTTTTTTAAATCCAAGTATGCGGACCAGGTTAAGCACACAAATTGCTGCACAAAATCTTGGCTTAGAAGCAATTGTTTTCAATGTAGGTGCTGAAGGCTGGTCGCTGGAATTTGAAGAAGGCGCCGTCATGAATGGCACGACTGTAGAACACATAAAAGATGCTGCGCCGATTTTTGGAAATTATTTTGACATACTGGGTATCAGAACATTTCCATCATTAAAAAACCGGGATGAAGATTACAGTGAACAATACATCAAGCAGTTTGTAAAGTATGCAGGCATCCCGGTGATAAGTTTGGAAAGTGCTACGTTGCATCCTTTGCAAAGTTTAACTGACATAATTACTATAAGAGAAACAATGGAAGCTTCCGCTTTTGGCAATGAGCGCAAACCCAAAGTAGTATTGACATGGGCGCCACATATCAAACCTTTACCACAGTGTGTAGCTAATAGTTTTGCGCAATGGATTACTGCCTGGAATAAAACAGATTTTGTCATTACTCATCCCAAAGGTTATGAATTAGATAGTCAATTCACAAAAGGTGCAACTGTGATGTTTAGTCAGCAAGAGGCCCTGGAAAATGCAGATTTTGTCTATGTAAAAAACTGGAGTTCCTATAAGGAGTATGGGAAAATTTTATGTACAGATGAAAGGTGGATGCTCGATAATAAAAAATTGCAGTTGACGAATGATGCTAAAGTAATGCACTGCCTGCCTGTACGCAGAAATGTAGAATTGAGTGATGAGGCATTGGATGGCGCTAACAGCATTATTACCCAACAGGCATCTAACAGGGTTTGGGCTGCACAGTCGGTATTATGTGAATTACTGAGAAGCAATTTGTAATTTTAAAACAAAAAATATTATGACATCGGTAAAAGGTGTATATGAAAACGGCCAGATAAAATTACTGGAGGAAGTGAAAACTAAAACCTCACAAAAAGTGATCGTCACTTTTATAGATGAGGAAAGCCAATGTGATGATATTGATGTAAGAAATTTAACATTATCGCAACCGAAGGATTTTTTTAAAGATTACCTAATTGATGAGCGGGAAGATTTGTATCAGGATTATACCAAAAAAGATGAAAAATGAAACTTGGAGATGTAGTAATTGACGAATTTCCTTTTACCAATCTTGCTCAAACAAAAATTCGGCCTGCGATTGTAGTCGCCACAACTGACGACTTTTACAATGATGTAATACTTTGCCTTATTAGCTCCGTGGTACCACCGAAGCTTTCGCCAAGAGAAGTTGCTTTGAACCCCTCCACTGAAAATGGTTTGAGAGTACCTTCTATTATCAAAGCATATCGAATAGCTACAATACACCAGTCTAAAATCCTTTCCAAAATCGGAACGCTATCAAATGATAAATTGAGGAATTTGTTACTGCATTCAGGCTATTGACACAATTGTAATGAAATCATCTTTATACATTATAAAAATTGGCGGAAACATTATAGATGATGAACAAAAGCTAAATGTTTTTCTGAAACAATTTGCGGCTCTAAAATCACCCCTTCAGGGGATGGGGGCAAAAAAAATTTTAGTCCACGGTGGCGGTAAACTAGCTACAAAATTGGCTGAAGAATTAGGCATACCACAGCAGATGATAGGAGGCCGGCGGATTACAGATGCCGAAACACTAAAAATTGTAACCATGGTATATGCCGGTTATATAAATAAAAATATTGTCGCTCAATTGCAGGCAAATAATTGCAATGCAATAGGATTAACTGGTGTTGATGGTAATATTATAACTGCACATAAAAGACTATCTCAAAACTCCACTTTAGGGGATGGGGGCACTAACCCCCCTTTAGG
>JALZIY010000262.1 GCA_030860085.1 Bacteroidota bacterium
TCTAAAGCATGACCGAAAACCAAAATACGGATGAACCTAAGTTCCCTCTTCGGGGGACAGGGGGCGGGGGCTTACGTATCTTCCTCATCGGCTTCATGGGTTGTGGTAAAACGCATTGGGGTAAACAATTGAGTGAGAAATTGATGCTGCCGTTTTTTGATCTTGACGAAAAAATTGAGGAGCATGAAGAAAGAACCATAAATAAAATATTTGAAAGTGAGGGAGAAGAATATTTCAGGCTTTTGGAAAAAGATGTATTGCATTTATTAACTGAAAACCATGAAACGTTTGTAATGGCTTGCGGCGGAGGCACACCCTGTTTTTTTAATAATATAGATTATCTAAAAAAAAATGGATTAACTGTTTGGATCAATTGTTCTTTTGATAGTTTGTACAATCATTTGGCAAAAGAAAAAGAGGGCAGGCCTTTAATAAAAGATTTATCTGATGAACAATTAAAATCTTACATCAGTAAAAAATTTCGAGGCCGTAGAATTTTTTACCAGCAGGCATCATTAATTTTACAAGAAGATGAAATGACTGTAGATAGCCTGGTAAAGAAAATCTTTCATAATTAACTTAAATTGGAAATGGTCAGTGTTTATTTCCTACAAACACAGCAAGGTGGGGCACAATATTTTAGCAAGAACACAGAAGCTGTAAACAACCGATGCAAACTGACCTCCGTTTGTGTTCCCACAAACGGCTTATGGTGATTGAAATTTCATTTTTTTACAAACTCTAACTCTTATAATTAGCATATGCCAAAATCTTTTTTAATTATTGGAACCATCCTCGCTGGCTTAGCAGTTGTTCTGGGGGCATTTGGCGCACATGGTTTAAAAAAATTGGTGGGGCCGGAAACAGTATCTACTTATCAAACTGGTGTGCAATATCAAATGTACCATGCACTAGCCTTACTTTTTTTAGGTGTGTTATATGAGCGTTCGCAAAATTCCCTGCTAAATTTTGCAGGTATTTTTTTTATAGGCGGAGTTGTGCTCTTTTCCGGATCGCTTTATTTGCTCGCCTCTTTAAAAGCAATGGATAAAATCGGTACTACAGGCATTGGATTAATTACACCTATTGGGGGACTTTTATTTATTATCGGTTGGATCTTGCTTCTCATAAGTTTACTTAAAAAATGAATCCCTCTGGTCAGGGTATAAAATTTTAGATACTCAAACTTTTTGTTGTTGAGAGGTATTGGCTCCCCTCCAAATAATGCCTATTTCCATTTCCCTTTTCCTTGGGGAGAAGGTGCCCGAAGAGCGGATGAGGCAGGGCTGGGGGGTGAGGTCAAAAAATTTATTTTCAACGAAATCAATGACCATCTGTATTTCATCGCATCATTACTATCTTTGTTTTTATGGCTAATAAGCTAAAAAAATCCGATATACCTATACGTGATGTTGAAAAAAAAGAGATAAGACCCGAAAAGACTAAAATGGGCGTGAAAAAAAATAATAATCAATCTCTTAAGAAAGACCGGGAAGAAAAGATTGATTTAAAAAAACTGGCACGTGACGAACGCACCTGGAAGATCGTTGGCACCCTTTCTTTGTTAATCTCCATATTCCTGCTTATTGCTTTTATATCTTATTTTTTTACCTGGAAGGAAGACCAGGACCAGGTACTAAATAATGAGTCAGGTTTTTTATGGGACAATGATCAGCAAAATAATAAACGTATTTCAAATTTATTAGGACGCCTCGGCGCTTACCTTTCTCATTTTTTTATTTACCGCGGATTTGGTATTGCCTCACTGCTTTTTTGCACCTTCTTTTTTGTCTCCGGTATAAACCTGTTATTCAACAGGAAAGTGTTTTCCATCTGGCGTAATTTAAAATATGTAACAGTTGGGTTATTGATCGTATCGGTTGGTTTTGCTTTTATATTTTCCAACGCTGCTTTTCCTTACGGCGGCAGGGTGGGAGATATGATCAACACCTGGCTTATTAATTTCCTGGGAATTTTGGGTACAGCCGCTTTATTAGTGGTGGTTGGCGTTAGTTACCTCATCTGGCAATTCAATCCCGTATTTAAAATGCCGGGAAAAAAAGTGTTTATATCTGATGCAAATAATGAAACAGATAATTGGGAAAATGTGTCTGATATTTCGAAAGCAACTGATATATTGAGTGAAAAAAGAAATGTATTAAAGGGTGATGGGAGCATTATCAATTTACAGGATGATAAAACTGTTAATGGAACGGAAATGATTGAAAAAGAAAATGACATTCCATTAATTATACAATCACCGGTCGAAAAGGAAATGGTGGATGATATTTTACATCGTGAAGAAATGGGGGATGATAGCTTGTCCGGGTCAAGTGTGAAAAAATCTTCAAAAGAACAAAGCACATTTATTGATAACCTTGAATTGGAAATAAAAATAGCAGAAGATGAATTTGATGAAAATGGAGAGAAAGGTTATAGTGATCTGCCACCTTATGAGCCAACACTTGATTTAAGAGACTATAAATATCCAACCATAGACCTGCTTGAAACCCATGGCAGCGAAAAAATTGTTCAGGACCCAGGTGAATTGGAAGCAAATAAAAACCAGATCATCACCACGTTAAAGAACTACGACATCACGATCCAAAAGATCAGTGCCACCGTTGGTCCGACAGTAACGCTGTATGAAATTGTCCCTGCAGCCGGAGTTCGTATTTCACGCATTAAGAATTTGGAAGATGATATTGCCTTAAGTCTTGCTGCATTGGGTATTCGCATCATTGCACCCATTCCAGGTAAAGGAA
>JALZIY010000280.1 GCA_030860085.1 Bacteroidota bacterium
TGGATCTTTTCCGAGGTGGAATTAGTGCCGTCCGTAATCGCAGCCAATTAAAGAAATATGCTGTTCGCATTGATTTTTATATTCAATGTTCCTATATAAAAAAAACGTTCAAGGCTTTAATCTTAAATGACTATCCCGGTGCTCCTTATTCAGATTGGATTAAAAACGGAAAAAAAACCATTGAGACCAGACATAGGTCATTTAATTACAATGGTGATGTTGTAATCTGTTGCGGAAAAACAAACTCGGTTGGTAAAAATGCAGGAAAGGCTTTATGCATCGTCGAGTTGTGGAAAATCAGGCCTATGAGAAAGTCGGACGAAAATGCAGCAAGTGTCAAATACAATCCAGGAATAAAATCCTTTCGGCTTCGCAACTGGAGAAACTTCAGTCGTGACTTCGAATTTTCCCCGCAAAGGATTTCCGGAGCATGGCAAAGTATTTTTGAAATAACGATACCACATGATGTAGAGATAATTCCAAGACCGGATATAATACCATTTAGAGAAACAGAAGAGATTTAAGTGTTCCCCCTTATACCACCTAAAAAAAACTGGTACCATTCTACAGGCAAGTAAAAAGGTGCCCGTTACAGAATTTTTTTTAGAAATTACTTGGTATTTGTAAGTATTAATGATCTGATCTTTTCAATGCCTTTATCTGTGATGCAAATAACCATTCGTTCTAACTTTTTTAAACTAACCAATCCTTCAGTTGATAAGGCTTCTAAATGTTCCTGCAAAATATCGGTATTCAGATTCTTTAAAATAAGCTCCCGGTAAGAGCAGGGATAAGTAGTGGGATCATTATCTTCTTTTACTATTGAGTAAACTGCCTGCAGCGTCTTATATTTTGCCTCCATTGCTTAAATATATTTCAAAAAGTTTTTTTGAGCATTTAAACTTTTTCACATTCCGTTTTCGACTAATTTGTCCGGTATCGAACATTTTTTAAAAAGTAATTTTATCTAAACCTCCTTATTTTCAGCATCTTCTCTTTGGCACTTCTATTGGAACATTCTTGTTCATAAAATAATTAATGGACAAGGATATACCGGAAGAAGTTTTAGACTTGAATTGGATAAAAGTTTTTATGACGTAAAATCAAATAACGATATAAAGCAATTACGCATAAATAGTCTACAGGCTTCGGTGGAAGATGCAAAAAGATTATTCAAAGCCGGGGGCGGTACAAAAGAATCCATTGAACAGGCGGAGCTTGCTTTAAAAGTGGCGCAGCTAGAAAAAAACAACTGGAAAATGAAATATGCAGCAAGCAGCAAACCATGCGTGTTGATATAAAAGAATCAGAAATAGCTGCGGCTATACAGGAGAGCGACCTGAATGAGTTGGGAAGAAAGATGCAGCAGGCAAATATTTCTGCAAGCCGTGATGGCGTAATAACATGGGTAAATAAAAATATTGGTGCCGTGGTGCAACCCGGTGAAACGCTTGCCCGGATTGCAGACCCTGGAAGTTTTAAAATAAAGGGCACTATATCAGATGCATACATCGATGAACTGCGTACCGGGATGCCGGCAGTTATCCAGGTGAACGGGTGCGCCACTCCAGTAACGCGTTTCTTTTAATGTGCTGGATCTACGGGCATTTACCAGTTGCATTGATTCCTGTCTTGGGCCCTTTTTAGTTATTGCTTAAAGCAAGGTAATTAAAACATTACCATCATTCCTTATAGCTATTGAATGCTTACCCCAAATATGGAAAAAAATGGGCCAGGAGAAAATTCGGTCCCACAACCCTTACGAATTCCTTAACGTCTGAATATAGAACTTTGTAAACAGCGTGAGCAAACTAATTTTACTTTTTACGTTTATTATTATTTACTCTGGGTCTTCTGCACAGAAGATTGAAGCCATCTTTTTTAATTTATATACAGACAGTTTAAAGAAAGGTTTTTATAACTACATCAATATTGATGGGAAGGCATCTGATGGTACATGGATGCCATTAGATTCTACACAAATTATTTTTAGGGCCAACACCGGTCATTTTAAGGGTAATGATATTTTTATTGACAGTTCTTACACAGCAGACACAGTAAAAGTAAAAGCGATTCTTAGAGCCAACCCGGCTATCTGGAAAGAAACAATTATCTACATAAGAAAAAGGGGGTTTGATGAACCCCTAAAATCTAATGATGAGATATTGAATGATATTCGTAATAATTCCCGCAAAAAAAAGGAGCGAAGTGGTTAATTACATCTTCTTTGCATCTTCTAAAAATTTTGCCAGGCCAATATCCGTTAGTGGGTGTTTTAATAATCCAAGAATGGACTCCAGCGGACAAGTACATATGTCAGCCCCTAATTCTGCTGCTCTTACAATATGATTTGCAGTGCGGATGGATGCAGCTAAAATTTCGGTTTTATATCCTTGTATCGAAAATATATTCGATATCTGTTCAATCAGTATCATACCGTCCCAACCACTGTCATCTATACGCCCTATAAATGGTGAAACATAGGCAGCGCCTGCTTTAGCAGCAAGTATTGCCTGCCCCGCAGAAAAGATCAATGTACAATTTGTACGAATGCCATTGTCGGTAAACCATTTAATGGCCTTCACGCCATCTTTGATCATTGGTACCTTTACTACAATATTCGGATGTATAGCTGCGAGTTTTTTTCCCTCTTCAATGATGGTTTTCATATCAGTAGATAAAACTTCTGCACTTATATCTCCATCCACCATTTCACAAATGGTTTTATAGTGTTGGTCAATAGCCTCGCGGCCTTTTATGCCTTCTTTGGCCATCAATGTGGGATTGGTAGTTACACCATCTAAAACGCCTAATTCGTTTGCTTCCCTGATCTGATCAAGGTTAGCTGTGTCGATAAAAAACTTCATGCTATTGGTAATTTTTAATTTTTAATTGTCAATTTTGCTAAAGCCGTTCTTCTTGAAGCGCCCAATATTTTAGTAAGCTCAATTCCTTCTTTGATTATGGGGTCAAGTTTTGTTTGAGGTAACAAGTTAGTATCTCTTATCATTTCTAACCAAAAAACTGATTCATCTATTTCTTCCAAAGAAATACTAAGTTTTGAAATAAAAGATTTTTTTGTTTGTGCATTGCAAGATGAACGATAGTTGGCTGATGCCGAAAACCCTGAACGAAGGAGTTGACCCTCAATAATGGAAAAAAGTTTGCCCTTTGGCAAGGCCTCGCAAAGTGGAACTAATCGCAAAGCAAAATCATTGAGTCTTTTCTGAAGTTCTGATCTATTCATAATTGACAATTGAAAATTACGCAATTGCCAATAAAAAATGGCAGGCTTATTACATCGCACCGCTACAACCGCCTACCCTTGCTATCTTCCGATCCTGGGGGAGTTCAGCAGGAGCTGGCCGTATAAGACCTGCCGGGGCAAAGATAAGTGATCCTATTGTCTTAAAATGCTAATCGCGAGTGAGAAAATGATCAATATTCAGC
>JALZIY010000319.1 GCA_030860085.1 Bacteroidota bacterium
CGTGAAAACAAATTTGAAGAAGCATTAACTGTAGCCCGCCACCAGGTAGAAAATGGCGCACAAATACTTGATATCAATATGGATGATGCGCTCCTCGATGGTATAAAAGCCATGCCTGATTATTTGAACCTGTTGCAGGCAGAGCCCGATATTGCGAAAATTCCTATCATGATCGATTCTTCTAAGTTCGAGATCATAGAGGCAGGTTTAAAATGTGTACAGGGCAAGTGTATCGTTAATTCCATTTCCTTAAAAGAAGGGGAAGAAAAATTTATTGAGCAAGCCATTATTTGCCAGGCTTATGGCGCTTCTGTGATTGTAATGGCCTTTGATGAGAACGGGCAGGCAGATACATTAGAAAAAAAAGTGTCCATCAGTGAAAGAGCTTATAAAATTTTAACTGAAAAAGTTGGGTTTGATCCACAGGACATCATTTTTGATCCAAATATTTTTGCCATAGCCACCGGCATTGAAGAACATAATAATTACGCAGTTGATTTTATTGAAGCTACAAAGATCATTAAACAAAAAATGCCGCTAACAAAAGTGAGCGGTGGCGTAAGTAATGTTTCTTTTTCTTTTCGTGGAAATGACCATGTAAGAGAAGCTATACATTCTGTTTTTCTATTCCATGCCATAAAAGCAGGCATGGACATGGGTATTGTAAATGCAGGCCAGTTAGTGGTATATGACGGCATAGAGCCACAGTTAAAAGAATTATGCGAAGATGTAATTCTCAATCGCAGGCCGGATGCTACAGAACGCCTTGTAAATTTTGCAGAGACCGTTAACAGCAAAGGAAAAGAAGAAGAGAAGAAAGATGATGCCTGGCGCAAAACTACAGTGGAAGAACGCCTGAAACATTCACTGGTAAATGGAATAACTGAATTTATTGATGCTGATACTGAAGAAGCAAGAGTAAAATATCCCAAACCTTTAGATGTAATTGAAGGTCCGTTGATGGCAGGCATGGATGTAGTAGGTGATTTGTTTGGCAGTGGGAAAATGTTTTTACCGCAAGTGGTAAAAAGTGCCCGGGTTATGAAAAAATCAGTGGCGATTTTAACTCCCTATATCGAAACTGAAAAGGAAGAAAGAAGAGTGGCGCACTTAGCTGCCGGAACAAAGAATGAAGAATCCGCATCGGCACCAAAAGTATTATTAGCTACTGTAAAAGGCGATGTACATGACATTGGCAAAAACATCGTAGGCGTTGTGCTGGGTTGCAACGGCTATGATATTATTGACTTAGGCGTTATGGTTTCTGCAGATAAAATTTTAGAAACAGCGCAAAAAGAAAAGGCAGATATTGTTGGATTGAGCGGATTAATAACACCATCGTTGGATGAAATGGTACACGTTGCCCGTGAGATGAAACGCCGTAATATGCAACAGCCATTGCTCATTGGTGGTGCAACTACTTCGCGAACGCATACGGCTGTAAAAATTTCACAGGAATATAATAATGGTGTAGTGCACGTGCTTGATGCATCGAGAAGTGTAACGGTGGTAAGCAACTTATTAAATAAGGAACAAAAAACGCCATTCCTACAACAAATTGATAAAGAATATAACCATGTGCGTGACCAGTTTTTAAATAAACAGAAATACAAAACGCTTATCCCTTACAGCGAAGCAATTGTTACCAAAGAATATTTCGATTGGAAGAAGCATCAGCCCACAAAACCGGCAGTGAATGGCGTTAAAATATTTAAAGCTTTTGACCTTGCAACCATAGCCCGTTTTATTGATTGGGGTCCTTTTTTTATCGGCTGGGAAATGCCTGGAAAATTTCCTGAAGTATTGGAAGATAACATTTTTGGTGTGGAAGCTACCCGCCTTTACAATGATGCACAAAAATTATTGCAACAGGTAATTGATGAAAAATGGTTTGTTGCTAATGGTGTTATTGGTTTTTGGCCTGCAAACAGTAATAGTAGAGATACTATTATTTTACAAACAGAAGAGGGTGAAGTGCAATTGGAATGTCTTAGACAGCAAATGAAAAAAGCGATAGGGCAGCCAAGTTTTAGTTTGGCGGATTTTATTGCCCCCTGTCCCCCCAAGGGGGAACTTAGGTCAGAGAGTTTGACCTTAGATGATCATACACTATCGAGTGAAAAAAATAAGGAGCAGACTGCAGGTCCTGGTAAATATTTTCAAACTGCTGATCCTCATATTTATTCATTATTAAAAACATACGTTCAGAACCATAGAAATAATCCAACTCAGGCAGAAGAAAAACTATGGCACTTGCTCAAAAACAAACAACTCGAAGGATTTAAATTCCGCCGTCAACACATTATTGGTTCTTTTATAGCAGATTTTGTTTGTTTATCGCAGCAACTAATAATCGAAGTAGATGGCTTAATTCATCAATTGCCGGAAAATGAGTTAAGTGATATAGATCGGACCGAGTGGTTAGAAGCTAATGGATGGAAACTCATCAGATTTACCAATGAAAATGTATTAAATAATGAGGAAGAAACTTTAAATAAGATACTATCTGCTATTAATAATACTCAAAAGAAAAAAGAAAACATCGATCTAAGTTCCTCCTCGGGGGGACAGGGGGCCGGGCTCGACTACATGGGTGCTTTCGCCGTTTCTATCCAGGGCGCCCGTCAACACATTGATAAGTTTGCGGCGGAACATGATGAATACAATAAGATCATGGTGCAAATATTAGCCGACCGATTAGTGGAAGCCTTTGCAGAATGTTTGCACCAGCAAGTGCGTAAAGAATATTGGGGTTATGAAAAAACCGAAGCACTTACAAATGAGCAATTGATCCGTGAAGAATACAAAGGCATACGTCCGGCACCGGGGTATCCCGCCTGCCCCGATCATACAGAAAAAATAAAATTGTTTCAATTATTGAACGTAACTAAAAATATAGGTATTGAATTAACTGAAAGCCTTGCAATGAATCCACCCGCATCAGTTTGTGGTTGGTACTTTTCGCATCCGCAAAGTCACTATTTTGGCTTGGGCAAAATCGGCAAAGATCAATTAGAAGATTATGCCAACCGAAAAGGGATGACTATTGAAGAAGCAGAAAGATGGTTGAGGCCTGTATTAGAATAAAATAAAATAGAAATAACAAAACTATACGCTGCTAAATTTCCAAAAAAAAACCTTAAGAATCATCATTTTTGTCATTCTTCCTAAAACCTTCTGAAAATAAAAAGAATAATTGACCCAAGTTCCCCCCACCGGGGGACAGGGGGCTTCTATAATTTTCCAAAAGGAGACCTATGATATTCATCAACTGCCATATCAGTTTGTGCCAAACGTTGCCTCGAGTCGGAGGGAGTAGCTACCATAGTTGTTGCTTTAAACTTTGCTGTTTTTCCTTCAGGAACATATACTTTAATAGTTGTTCTTGGGTAACCCTGTGGTTCAAAACGAACAAAAAAATCATCATGCTTAAACCACGTACCTGATTCTACCGGATTGGGTTCTGAAGCCATCCCGGCTAAAACAGCCAGGCGTTCAAAATCTTCATAAGTGGCATCACCTCTTGCATATAAGGAACGAAGGTTATGTTCTGCCTCTTCTATTTTTTGCATCCATACTGGCTTATTAACTAATCCTTTATCAGTTGCAAAATTTGTTACAGTTTTTATAGCTCCACCATTCAGTTTCAAAATTTGATCTGCTGTTAATAATGCCAGGGCAACGGCTTTTGTACGTCCTGCCATATCTTCAAAATTTGTTTTGGCAATAATACCCCATAACAATAATTGCACATCTTTTTGGGTAAGCCTGAAAACATTCGACGCCAGTGTGGCAGCAACTCCCTGCAAACTGTCTTTCATATTCTCCCTCCATATCTGTTGCGATTTAACCAAAATAACTTCTACAATATCATCCATCTTTCCTTCTAAAAAAGCTAATCCGTAAGCATCTCCTTTTGCAGGGCCGTTAGTTCCCGCTTTTAAGCAATAACTAAGGTTGGTGATTTGGTAATAGCCGGGTGTAAGTACATATTCACCATCATCGTTTTTCTGCATTGAATGCAATGGCTTGTAGGTTTCGTTTTCCCCAACAGATGGATCAAGTTTTCCATCAAGATTTACATCCTTAAAATTCGTGGTGATGGGCTTTTTCCCTTCTGTTATATTAGCTAAGGGCTTACTTTCTTTTATTTTTTTTAAAAGTTGCGAATGAGATGATTGAAAGAAAAATGCAATAGCAGTAAGTAAAAGAATACGTTTCATAAATCTAATTTTTGGCTAATTGAATTTATTAAAAAAAAAGAAGCTGGAAAAGTATTTTTTTTACAGAATATTCAGTGTTAAAATCATAAAAATCGTTAAGAAACAAGTGCGTAGTATATTTAGCTGAGAATTTCTGACTTTATTAAATCTTCTTTCAAAAGTTGTGGTGATCTAAATAAAATACTTCGTATTCCTAATTCTTCTGCTGCATTTTTATTACGAATGTTATCATCAATAAACAACGTTTCTTCTGCTTTAAGCTGATAACGATCTAATAATAATTGATAAAATACAGGATCGGGTTTACGTATTTTTTCCTCACCACTCACAACCCTGCCATCAAACCAATGTAAAAAATCGTAAAGTTCGAGTGCAATGGGAAATAATTCTGCACTCCAATTGGTTAGTGCGTATAATTTGTAATGACCGCTTTGTTTTATTTGCCACAAGATATCAACTGTTTCTTTTATAGGCCCGCCCAACATTTCTGTCCATCTGCCATAAAACGCTTCAATTGCTTCTTTCCAATCGGGATGCTCAGCAATTAATTCTTCAGTTGCTTGTTTTACAGGCCGACCTGCATCCTGCTCTTCGTTCCAATCTGGCGTACAGATATTTTCAAAAAAATGTTTTCGCTTTTCTTCATCCTCAATCAATTTATCAAATACATAAGACGGATTCCAATCTATTAATACCCCCCCTAAATCAAAAACAATTGCTTTAATCTTTTGCTTCATTGATGATTATACTTGAATTTGAAATATAACATGATTAACGAAAAAATCAGTATGGTTGCATTGGTAAAAATGATGGGATTATTTGTGATCAATATTCCATAGATCAGCCACATGATGACGCTGACGGTTGCAAATGTGAACATTAGCAATGAAACGTCTTTAGCCGATTTTGATTGCCATGTTTTAATAACCTGTGGCAAAAAAGTAATGGACGAAATTAATCCTGCTGACATACCTAAAATTTCAATTGCGTTCATGGTGAGTTATTTATTTCCCGATATACACAAATAACAGATCAGCTCAATAAAAAAAAGATTTGTAGGCATTATAC
>JALZIY010000335.1 GCA_030860085.1 Bacteroidota bacterium
GTCTTCATGATATAAAATATTCACTAAAAACAAAGATAGTGGATGGAAATTGAGGCGAGACTTTAGAAGCGCTGCTAACAATGCTGACTTGCAATTACATGGAGTCATCTTTTTATTTTGTTTAACAGCGTTATGTTAATCGATAAAACCAGAAAAAAATTCACCCCGTCATGCTTCGCATGACTCCCCTCTTTGCCATTCAGAGAGGGCGAACGCAGCTTGCTGCGTGGGGTAAGTCAAAAAGTTGCAATATTTAAAATTTTCATAACACTAGTTTGGTTAAAAAATTTATAAGATTGATTTATATAACAATCGCCAGGCTTTCAATTACGTAAATGGGTTAATTATTGATGTTTTAATTCCTGCATTTATTGAAAAATCTGAAAAAATGAAAATATTATTTGCCTGTACCCGATCAGTTAGTGTCAACCGTATATTTTTTTCAATTGGCCTTTTTCTTATTGCCCTGCTCTCCTCAAGCATTACAGCACAAGCCCAATATTTTGGGCGCAATAAAGTAAATTATAAAGAGCTTGACTTTAAGGTTTTACAAACACCCAATTTTGATATTTATCATTATCTCAATAGCACTGCCGCACGTAACCGTATAGCGCAACAGACTGAACAATGGTACCGTATGCACCAGGTGATTTTTAAGGATACATTCACAGAAAAAAACCCAATCCTTTTTTATAATAATCATGCTGATTTTCAGCAAACACGTGCAATTGATGGCCAGATCGGTGTTGGTACCGGGGGTGTAACCGAGGCATTAAAGAACAGGGTCATTATGCCCTTTATGGAATCAAATGCACAGACAGATCATGTGCTGGGACATGAATTGGTACATGCTTTTCAATATCATTTAATACAGGATACGCTTTCTTTAAATGCGGTGAGCAACATACCTCTCTGGATGGTGGAAGGCCTGGCTGAATACATGTCAAATGGGCCGGCAGATGCAAACACGGCAATTTGGTTACGTAACGGTGTAGCAACCAATAAACTTCCAACTTTAAAAGATCTGACTAATAAGCCAAATGAATATTTCCCCTACCGTTGGGGGCAAGCCTTCTGGGCTTATACTACAGGTGTATATGGCGATACTGTTATCCGCAAATTATTTATAGAAACCGCAAGAGTTGGTTATGAAAAAGCTATTAAAAATGTATTTAAAATAGATGCAAAAGCCTTTTCTGAAAAATGGAAAGAAGCTATAAAAGCTGCTTACACTCCGTACCAGAAAAATACTTCATTAACACCACCGGGAAAGCAATTGATATATAAGAAAAATGCCGGTGAGTTAAATATTGTTCCTTCCATCAGCCCTGATGGAAAGCGTGTCGCATTCTGGACAGAAAAAAATTTATTTAGCATTGATCTTTTTGTGGCGGATGCAGAAACCGGCCAAAATTTAGAAAGGGTTACATCTAATTCTTTTGCTTCGCATATTGATGAGTACAGTTCTTTTGAATCATCTGTGGCCTGGTCTTCCGACAACAGGCAGGTAGCATTTGTTGCTTTTGCCAAAGGCCGTAATCGCCTGATCATTGCAGATGCTGATAAAGGCAAAATAAATAAGGAAATTGATATTCCCGGAGTGCCGGCTATTAGTAATCCTGCATGGTCACCCGACGGAAAAACAATTGTTGTAACCGGTTTGGTAGATGGGCAAAGTGATTTGTATGCTTATAATTTAACCAACGGAACAGTGAAGCAATTAATGAATGACCGTTATTCCGATTTGCAAGCTTCCTATTCTGCAGACGGCAAGTGGATTGCTTTTGCAACTGACAGAACAAGTATTAGCGAACGTTCCATACAACATAGTTTCTCTCATAATATTGCTCTTTTAAATGTAGAAACAGGCGCCATAACCAATTTAGATTTTTTTAATGGCGCTAATAATTTAAACCCGGTTTTTGGTGCAAGCAATACGGTTATTTATTTTCTTTCCGACCGTGATGGTTTTAGAAATATGTATTCGTATAATATTTCAACCAACCAAACCTTACAATTAACAAATCTTTTTACGGGCATTACGGGTATCACTATGTATTCCCCTGCCATCAGTGCTTCCAGGCAAACAGACCGCATTGTTTACAGCCATTATGCAGATGGTAACTACACTATTTATTCAGCTAATAGCGCTTCTTTTAATAAAACAATTGTAAATGATGATGCCGTAAATATGCAGGCAGCTATTTTACCTCCTACAAACAGGATAGGTGAAGATATTGTTAGACGCAATTTAGAAAATACACCTTACGGTTTAGTTGCAGAGTCCTCTTTGGTAGAACTGCCTTATAAACCAAAATTCAAATTAGACTACATTGGTAATACCGGAGTAGGCGTATCTACCGGTGGTGGAATGGGTACAGGACTGGCTGGAGGCGTGAACGGAATTTTCAGTGATATTTTAGGCCACAACCAGTTATATGGTGCCATTTCGTTGAACGGAGAAATATATGACCTCGGAGGTCAGTTTGCTTATCTTAATCAAAAGAAAAGAATTAATTGGGGTGTAGGGGTATCTCATATTCCTTATCTCACCGGCGGCCAAAGTTTAAGCATGGATACGGTGGTCAATAGTAAAGGAGATTCGATTGCGGCAGTAAATTCTTCAATCGATCTTTTACGCACCTTCCAGGACCAGGTATCTGCTTTCGCTTCCATTCCTTTTTCACAAACAAGAAGACTTGAAGGCGGCGCTTCTTTCTCAAGATATTATTACAGGCTTGACCGTTACAGTGATTATTATGATCCGGCCACCGGTTTTTATATTGGCAATGATAAAAGCCGTTTACCCACACCGGGGGGATTTAGTTTGGGCCAGGCCTATGTTGCTTTTGTAGGAGATAATTCAAATTTTGGTATTGCTTCTCCATTGTCAGGACATCGTTTCCGCTTTGAAGCCGGGCAATATTTAGGCGCTATCAATTTAAGTAACATAACCGGTGACTATCGTAAATATTTCCGAATGGCACCCGTCACATTAGCTACGCGTAATTTGTACATGGGGCGTTTTGGAAAGGATGCGGAAAATGGTACGCTGCCTCCGCAATATCTTGGTTACTCAAGTCTTGTACGCGGCTATGATGCACGAACTTTTCAGCAAGGAAATAATGATGGCAACATTAGTTCTTTATCTATTAATGATTTAATTGGCAGCCAGGTATATGTAGGAAATGTAGAATTACGATTTCCACTTAGTGGGCCAGAAAGATTGTCAGCCATTAAATCAAAATTCTTTTTCTCTGAATTAAATTTATTTACAGATGGCGGTGTTGCCTGGGGTGGGTACGAAGGATTGATCAGGGATAAATCAGGTAACCAGTTAGCGAGGAATTCTAAATTTATTTTTAGCAGCGGCGTTTCATTACGGGTAAATCTTTTTGGCTATGTAATTGTAGAACCATTCTTTGCAGTGCCCTGGCAAAACGG
>JALZIY010000356.1 GCA_030860085.1 Bacteroidota bacterium
TTGAAGCAAGCGACGGACGATGCATTGCCATGCATTTTGGCACTTATGATTATACTGCATCTGCAGGTATCACCGCAAAGTACCAGGAGATGGATCATCCTGCTTGTGATTTTGCACATCACGTAACCAAGGTGGCATTGGCGCATACAGGCGTCTGGCTTTCGGATGGTGCTACCAACACCATGCCTATTGGACCTCATCGTGGTGAAGGTTTGACTGATAAACAAGTAGAAGAAAATAAAAATGTCGTGCACCGTTCATGGAAAAAAGGATATGATCACATTCGGCATTCTTTGTGGAATGGGTTTTACCAGGGTTGGGATCTCAATCCGGCGCAACTTCCCATGCGCTATACTGCCGTTTTTGCTTTCTTTTTAGAAAGTTATGATGATGCGGTAGAGCGGCTAAAAACCTTTGTAGAAAAAGCTGCAAGAGCAACATTAATCGGTGATGTCTTTGATGATGCAGCAACAGGCCAAGGCCTGTTAAATTATTTTTTAAGAGCATTGAACAGTGGTGCTATTAATGAAGAAGAAGTTTTAAAAACCGGGCTGACAATGGATGAAATAAGAAGCAGGTCATTCAAAAAAATATTAGAAAAAAGAAAAGCCTGACATGGATGTTTGGCGTTATATAAACGATAAGCTAAATGCCTCTCATAAAATAATATTGCTTTGGGTGCTGGAAAGTGAGGGCAGTTCGCCTGGCAGGCGTGGATTTAAAATGGTTGTGTCGGCAAATGGAGAATTTTATGGAACCATTGGTGGTGGTATGATGGAACATAAGCTGGTTGAAAAAGCAAAAACCTTATTGGCCAATGATGAAATTGAAATATCATTAATGCGTCAATATCATGATAAGCAACATAGCAAAGACCAATCCGGGATGATCTGTTCAGGAAGTCAGCTAATTGCTTTTGTGCCTATTTCAGTTAAGGGGAAAAAAATTATTGAATGTATTGTGAAAAGCGTGGAGAATGGGATAAAAGATTTTGTTCTTCTTAATCCTGAAGGCATTAACATCATTGAAGCAGATCAAAAAATAATAGGGTTAAAATATTCTACAGATAAAGATTGGCAGTATGCAGAGTGTATAGATCAACGCCCTGTTATACACATCATAGGAGGCGGTCATGTAGGCCTTGCGCTATCGGAACTCATGTCTTATCTAGGCTTTTATATAAAGCTTTATGATAATAGACCCGACCTGAATACGATCGCCCATAATACTTTTGCTAATGAAAAATTTATTGTTGATTATAATAAAATAGGTGAAATTATTAATAGCAATCCCGATGAATATGTAGCCATCATGACTATGGGCTATAGGGATGATAAAATTGTTTTTAGTGAATTAATGGATAAAGTGTTTTTATATATTGGCATGATAGGCAGTGAAACGAAGATCAGAACCTTGTTAACTGAGTTTGAAGAGGAAGGCATTGCTCCTGAAAGATGGAAGCATGGTTTTGTTCCGATCGGTCTTAATATTTTTAGTAAAACGGCAAAAGAAATTGCTGTAAGTATTGCAGCAGAAATAATCAGGGAAAAAAATAAATACCTTCCAACAGGAAGAAGTTTTTAGCAAAATGACTGTAGAGCAAATATCAAATGGTCTGATTAATCAGGCCCCTCCCCATGGACGGTTTGGCTGTGCAATACTTTTATGTGGTTAATGTCCATCTGTTGGTTGAAAATCGTATCCCGGTAAAAAGAACGCTTGTTGTCTGAGCATGTGAGTTAAGAGGTGCAAAACCTGTAAAGTCTGGCTGGATAAGCATTAGGGCATAGATCAGAATTGTCAGGAATTATCATCCCACTTTCTTTAATATGCAAAAGAGCCATAATGGAATAGGAAGGGCGGGTGTGGGACCAACTAACTATTGTAATAACATAAAATTTCCGTACAAGATGCCATAATTACAATTAGTGTTAGAAAGAATATTTAAACATTTTTTTATCACGATTCAGACCTTGCCTGGATTTATTTTGTTGCAATCAAAACAAATTACATATTCAGGAATTTGTTTTTTTAAGTTTTTAATTATAATCTTGTTCCCCACTCCTTTGAACTTCTGAAAGTATAAGCCAAACCTATTTATTTCTTCATTTTTATTAGGCGAAATAAATTTTAAGTTTCATGAAGTTGTACGATTTTAAATTCCTCGATGATAAAGTTCAAGTTGAGATTCTGTTAAACCATGGCGTATTGATAGCCGCAAGACTTTATAAAGATCTGATAATACAATTGTATCAAATAGATAGCTTCTATGTGGAAGTTTACTATAATAGTATTTTTAAAATGATACAAGGTATAAACAGTTTTGACAATTTAATCAGGTTAGAACCATATTTGAGCAGTATGGATATTTCTTTCATAAATTATTTTCAACAAAGGCAAAAATGAAGCCCCTGTAGAAACAGAGGCCGTTGTACAATTAAACGTGCACATGAGAAAGAATGAAAATATAATGTTTATACGATGTGTTTCGTATAATTGTATGAATGGCTCAAATGGCTAATAAACGGATAAATGCGCTAGCGTAATTGATACCCTGTTAATAACACAGTGATGCGGTTCTTTTTTTTGGCCGACGCACTATTAGCAACCACATAAAGTATAAGAGCTGCTATTTTAAAATAGTTTATTGTTAACCCTTTAGCACTGCCAATATTTTTCTAATGAAAAAAAATTCATTTGTATTGGAGTCCATTGTAATGTTGTAAAACATTGGAAAATAAGAGTGATGGCAATTTCTCATAACAAATTAAACTTATATTTAAGAAACTAAAATTACTGTTATGAAAAAGTTTTTTGTTATTAGTTCATTACTCTTTATTTTTTTTATCTGTAAACACGATGTGTTTGCCCAACCTGCTTCCTCAAGGCCCACATTAACAGCAGATGATTATGAAGAAATGATTGATAATTATGATGGCAAATTCAGAAACCATAAAAAAACTGATGGTGTAAAAATTGATCCGCAGAGATTAGCTGACACATTAACTAAATATAAAAACCACGATTTAGCATTGGTATATGCACGATATTTAAAAAAGACGGGTGAAGTTAATGGGAAGAAAAAACGAGTTACTATATTATTGAAAATTAAAAAAATCCCGAAAGGTGCCGGGTCAGTTAACCAGGAAGATGAGTATGAATATATAGACTTAGGCTTAGAAGCGCTTTGCCCTCCCCCGTATGATTGCTTTCAAAACTAATCAATAGTTGATGAAGAAATCTTAATATCTGCACTCCTCTCAAGTAATATAGTTAGCAGATGCTTACTCTATTGCTTTATAGGTGAAACATCTTTCTGCTTTGATTTTACTATTCACTCCTGTCAATTTATGTAAATTGTAGCATGAAAAATTATTGCCAAAATATCCTGTTGGATATTTTGAAGTTATTTGCAATGATTGTTGCTTAATCAAGACTAACAAATAAGTATGCGCCTTTTCGCATTTGTATACCTACTGACGCTATCTTATCACCTGAAGGCACAACAGGTAAAATTTTATTCAGTTATGCCACCAGAAGGAAGTTCCTGGGGAGAGACCATCAGCTCCATTACTCAAGACCACTTTGGTTATATATGGTTGGGTAGTACAGTAGGTCTTCATCGTTATGATGGCTATCATTTATTATCTTTTAAACACGATCCTTTAAATCCTTATTCAATTGCAGGAAACGATGTAAGATATCTATATACCGACCGCGGCGGAAATGTTTGGGTCGGACTAAATGAAGAAGGTCTCAACAGGCTCGATCCAGCCACAAATCACTTTATCCATTTCAGACATGAACCCAATGACTCTGCTAGTTTGAATAGTGACAATATAAAAATTATACTGGAAGATCGTGAAGGAACTATCTGGGTAGGAACAGACAATGGACTAAACCGCATGGATAAAAAAACAGGAAAATTTACACGCTATTATCATGATCCAACTGATTCAGCCAGCCTAAGCAATGGCCCGGTTACAGCGCTTTTTGAAGATAAACAAGGAACACTATGGATCGGTACAGCCAGGGCCCCAGCTAATGAAGGACCTTACTACGGGGGATTAAACAAACTGGACAAAAAAAAAGGAAAATTTATTCGTTACCATCATGAACCCGGCAATCCTAAAAGCCTTGTTAATGATAGGGTGACAGCCATTTTTGAAGATAGCCGTGGAAATTTTTGGGTAGGTACTTCCGGTCATGGACTGCATAACATGGACAGAGCAAAAGGTAGTTTTCAACGGTACACATACAACCCCGATCGTCAGGAACATCTAAGTCTCCCACTTCCTGTAAATAAGAATTTTATTTATGAGTATATAACTTTTATAAAAGAAGATGCCACCGGGATGCTATGGATTGGAACTTTTCAGAAAGGTGTTTACAGGTATGATCCCACAACAAAAAAGAATATTCATTATGAAGCTGATTCTGTTTCAGGATTTACAGGCAAAAGCGGTTATAGAATTTACTCCTCCCGCGATGGTGTACTATGGATAAGCACTATTGATGGAGATTTATACCGTGTAGATCCCACCTCCAAGTTTATTCCATTTTTTCCTACAGGCTTTCCTGTGGAGGCCGTTTTTAAGGACTCAGGTTCATTATGGATAGCTAACTCAGATGGAGGGCTTATTCAAAC
>JALZIY010000363.1 GCA_030860085.1 Bacteroidota bacterium
GATATAATCTAATCCACCGCCGCCATATTCAGTTGGCACCGTAGGGCCAAAACAACCGAGGTCGCCCAATTGTTTTACGATCTGTTCGGGGAATTCAGCCCGTTGTGCATAGTCTTCAATAATGGGAGAAATTTCTTTTTTTACATAATTGCGAACCGTGTCGCGGATCAGCTTATGTTCATCCGTCAATAATTCGTCAACTAAAAAATAATCGGGAGACTGAAATTGGTCGTTTGCCATGGCCGCAAAAGTAAGAAAATACAGGCCCCCATCCTGCCCCCATCCCCTAATGGGGAGTAAAGAATTATTTTGCCATATCATTTTTCACTTTTGTATTCTTGTTTTTTTAGTATGCCAACTATTGCCCTGCTCTTTAGAGCAGGTGAAAGTAATGTGAGAGTGCCTTGGGCTTTAGCCCAACAAATTTTGTTTCTGGTTGGGCTAAAGCCCAAAAAAATTATTCATTTCCTGAATCCTCGCACTGAAGTGCGAGGCAATAAAAAAACTCATCCCTGAAGGGATCATGCTCTCATCCCGCCCCCATCCCCTAAAGGGGAGTAAGGATTATTTCGCCATATCAATCTTCACTTTTTTATTCTTGATCTTTTCATCTTTTATTAATTGCAACGTATGGCTTGCAGCAGCTTTACGAACGGCTACGAAAGAAAAAAAATCTTTTACTTCTATCAATCCAATATCTTCTTTTTTTAATTCTGCTTTGTTGGAAAGAAATCCTACAATATCAATTTTGTTTACCTTATCTTTTTTACCTGCACCTACAAAAAGCGTTGCCCATTTTGGCTTTTCGGGTAAAGTAAATGTTGAGGGAAGTTGTATTTCATGAACAGGCGTGGTGATGTAGGCTGGTAATTTTTCTTCGCTGCTTAAAATAAGAATAGCTGTACCGCTGGCATCCATTCTTGCTGTGCGGCCATTTCGGTGTGTAAAAATACCTTCGCTTGCGGGCAGATGATAATGTATAATATAGCGGATGTTAGGTATATCCAAACCCCTTGATGCAAGGTCAGTTGTTACCAATACATTTATACTTCCATTCCTGAATTTGGCGAGAGCCATTTCTCTATCCCGCTGCTCCAAAGCGCCATGATAAAAAGTATTGGTAATACCTTTTTGAGAAAGAAATTCACTTGCCCTTTCTACCGACTCGCGGTGGTTGCAAAAAATAATGGTTGAACGGTTACCCAAAAAACAAATCAATTTAAATAGTGTTTCCAGCTTGTCTTTACCATCTGAGATTACCGATTGAATAGTTAATGCGTTAGAAGATTTCTCGTTAACCGGTAAAAATTCCAATCTAACGAAATTAATTGCGTCAATAAAAGCCGGGATTTCAATTGCATCGGTAGCTGAAGTAAAAATTCTTTTTTTAATTGCCGGCAAAGAACCAACAATAAAAGATATCTCTTCTTCAAAGCCCTGTTCCAATGATTTATCAAATTCATCCATTACCAAAGTTTCAATCGAATCAACAGTAATATTTCCCCTGCGAATATGATCTGCTATTCGTCCAGGTGTACCAACTACTAACGCCGGGGGCTGAACTAAATTCTTTTCTTCAATTTCTCTTTTATGGCCTCCGTAGCAACAGGTAATTTTAAAACCAGTGATCATTGAGCGGAACACCTGCTCAATTTGCAATGCAAGTTCCCGTGATGGGACAATGATCATAGCCTGTGTGTTTTTATTCTCAGCGTTCATTTGTTCCAGAAGAGGTAACAAAAAAGCCAGTGTTTTTCCTGACCCGGTAGCCGAAAGCAGTATTACATTTTCATTATTATCAATTGCATCTATGGCAGCAAGCTGCATTTCATTAAGCGCATCAATTTTTAAATGGGATAAAATGGTTTCAATGGAATAATTCTTTTGTTGCATGGCGGCAAATGTACAGAAGGAAGTCAGAACTAAGATTTTTAGGATAAATGTCAGAACCATGATTTTGGAGATTACAAGGA
Source organism: Bacteroidota bacterium (assembly GCA_030860085.1). GTDB lineage: Bacteria > Bacteroidota > Bacteroidia > Chitinophagales > Chitinophagaceae > Flavisolibacter. The sequence goes on from JALZIY010000363.1 coordinate 1,974, forward strand.
TTATGAGGAAACCTCCGTGCTGTCATCCCGACGAAGGAGGGATCTCAAAGACTGGCAATACAAGGTTTAAAAAGTAGCAGTTGAAATTGTCAGAGGCATGATTTGGAGAATTAAATGGCTTAGAGGAAATATTGGTTGCGACTTAATTTTTCTTTGCGCTCTTGGCGTGAAAAAAAAATTTACATTTAAACACTAAAATTAAATGTATGAGCAACCCTCAAAAGCTTGAAATAAAAGCCTCTCTTAAAATACAAAAGTCCGTACACGAAGTATTTGAAGCAATTGTTGATCCGGCGAAGATGTCCAATTACTTCATTTCCAAAAGCACGGGCAGAATGGAAGAAGGAAAAACACTAACCTGGCAGTTCCCGGAATTTGATATGGAATTTCCTGTTCGTGTGCAAAGGATTGAACAGGACAAATACATTTCTTATTCATGGGATGACTGGGAAGATAACAACATTCAAACGCTCGTTGAGATCAAATTAGAGCCCAAAGGCAATGATGAAACTTTTGTAACAGTTACAGAAAAAAGCAGGGAGAATAATGAAGCAGGTATGAAGTGGTTACGCGGTAATACTGAAGGCTGGGCTAATTTTTTAGCTTGTCTTAAGGCTTACATGGAGTACGGAATCAATCTTAGAAAAGGAGCCTTTGATGCTTCGCAAATGCCGGAAAAGGTCAACGAATGAAAGTAGCAAAAAACCTAAAAAGCAATATTATGAAGACAAGAAAAAATAAATTGGTTGACCTTGAAGATTTAATTGACAAAGAATACGGCAAACATGGGACAAAACGCAGAGATAAATTTGAAGAAGGTTATGAAGCATTCAAACTTGGTGTTATGTTACAGGAAATGCGTAAGCAAAAAAACATGACGCAAGAGCAACTTGCTGAAAAGTGCGGCACGACAAAAAACTACATTTCCAGAATTGAAAATGATGCAAGTGACATAAGGCTTTCTACACTTATGCGTATAGTAAGAGATGGTTTTGGCGGGCATTTGAAATTATCTGTTAATCTCTGAAATGCCCAACAATATATTTGTAATATTATCAAACATGTGTAATTAACCTCACATTCCTTGTTTGCTAAAAAGATAAATTTTTGAAATACAATATAACACTGTGTTTATAGGACTACAGGCAAATTGATTAAATTTGATTCTATAAATTTATAAGGTGGACAACATTCTTCTATATAATAAACTCGCATCGCTTCCTGAAAACCTTAAAAAAGAAGTTGGAGATTTCATTGATTTTCTTGCATCTAAATCCAAAAAGAAGCAGAAAAGATCAAACCAAAGTTTGGTAGTGGCAAGGATATGTTTATAATGAAGCCAGACTTTGATGAACTGCTTGGCGACTTCAAAGAATATATGAATTAATGCAGCAGATTACCGAGTATAATTGTTTCGTGTGACACGAACCAAGGCGTGGAGCAATGAACCAAACTACTAAAGCTTTACTTGGCAATATAAATCCTTCAATGTATAAGTTCCTTTTTATCATTTTAACCCTTCTGCCTTTTGACACGATATTAAATGCTCAAACAAAAAAGTATAAACTTATCGCTAAAACTGAAAACACAGATTTTAACTACAAGGCATTAAAGAATATTGACAATGTAGAGACGAGGGAAGCAAGAAGAAATATTTTTAATCCAATAAAAGGCAAATTTATTGTGTATGTTTTCATAGCAACTTTTATAGGTCTTTCGTTTGATAATACCGAAAAAGAATTTCATGATATTCTTATAGTTAAAGTAAACAAAGAACAGAAAATTACTGACGCTTATCAATACACTCTTGAATGGACAGAACCTCCATATTCGTATGACTTATATAGAGCCAGGGTTAAGGGTGTCGCCTTAACCAATCAACTTTCCATTGATATATTGAAGTTTCGTAAACTGAAATATTATAAAAAAAAGAAGAGAGAACTTAATGAGCAGGGTGTTCTTTTATTTTGACAATGCTTCCTCTTCTCTTAGTTGTTACTACGAACCAAAATCTTGCGACAGCAAAACTTTCTTACATTTAGGAATCAGCTTTAATGATATTCCAAACCTTATGCGTATTATATTTTTTCTTTTAATGATATTATTGTTCTTGTCTTGTAAACACAAAATAAATAGTGTAACAGAGAGCTCATCATTATTAAATTTGAAAGACAGTTTTGCTATTAAAAACCTAAAGGAATTTGTAATAGATTCCAATATTCAGTCATCGTATAGAATTTTCAATAAGATCAAGAATAAACAAATAGATTCAGCAATAAGTTATGGTACCCATTATTTGTATTCATGGCAGCAACGCGATTCAGCCTTTATAGAGTTTACTACAATTATTGATGATGGTGAGCATGGTTTAAGAATTGTGTACTTTGTATTTGATAAAAAAGACAGTATGCTTTCAACCACACAAGTTGCCAATAAAGGCGGAGAAGGAGGCATCATCTATGAAACACTTTCACAATTCAAATCAAAGGATACATTATTTCATATTAGGTCAGCATCTACCTGGCTTAATCTAACAAACCCTACCCCTTGGCCAAAAAACAGCCATTCAAAAGGTGATTCAACTTTTCATTACATTATATTTCAAGAAGATGGAAGAACATTTGAAAAAAAATTTGCAGAAAAAAAGGAACTTAACCTTGATTGACAGCACTATTATTAACATTAAGTATTACCAAAGTATCTAAAGAATTGTATTGAGAAACCTCATCAACCACCTCCCCCTCCAAATCATAATCAAAAGCCTTTGTAATTTTTACATTGTAAAAATTGCCGGGCTGTATTTTATTTGATGTTTGAATGATCACTTCATTGTCAACTTCAACACTGTCAAATTCAGTTCTTCCAATATAACGTCCGGCTTCTTTTTTATCAACCAACACTTTAAATGTGCGGCCAATTTTTTCCTGGTTTTTTGCAAAAGAAATTTCCTGCTGCACCTCCATAATATCTTCTGCTCTCCTTTGCTTTTCTTCAGCAGGTATGTTATCAATCAAATCGTAAGCACTTGTATTTTCTTCGTGAGAATAAGTAAATATTCCTACACGGTCTAAACGTTGTCTTCCTAAGAATGCTTTCATCTCTTCAACATCATCTAAGGTTTCACTGGGGAAACCGGCTATTAGTGTGGTACGCAAACATATACCAGGGATGGTTTCACGTATTTGCTGCAACAGCTCTTCCATTTCAATACGGGTGATCTGGCGGCGCATGGCTTTCAACATATTGTCTGCCGCATGTTGCAATGGCATGTCGAGATAATTGCAGATATTTCCCCGCTCTTTCATGACATCCACTATCTCTAATGGAAATTTATGCGGGTATGCATAATGCAAACGGATCCATTCAATGCCCGTCACATCACTCAATCGTTTTAGCAGATCTGGCAACATGCGTTTTTTATACAGGTCCAATCCGTAATAGGTTAATTCCTGTGCTATTAGCATAATTTCTTTAACCCCACGGCTGGCAAGAATTTCAGCCTCTTTAATAATATCTTCAATGGAACGGCTTGAATGTTTTCCACGCATTAACGGAATGGCGCAAAATGCACAGGTTCGGTTACATCCTTCAGCAATTTTTACATATGCATAATGTTGGGGTGTAGCTAATAAACGTTCGCCAATTAACTCTGCTTTATAATCAATATCAAATTTTTTAAGCATGAGAGGCAATTCCATGGTGCCAAACCAGGCATCCACTTCCGGAATAGTCTGCTCGAGGTCATCTCTATATCGCTGGCTTAAGCAACCTGTCACATATACTTTATCCAGTTTGCCTTTTTGCTTCAAATGCACCTGGTCCAGTATAGTATTAATGCTTTCTTCTTTTGCTTTATCTATAAACCCGCATGTATTTACAATAACAATATTGTGATTAAGCTTTCCGCTTTCGTGCACAACCTCAATTGCATTCGCCTGCAATTGCCCACTCAATATTTCACTGTCAACCATATTTTTACTACAGCCAAGTGTAATAATGTTGACCTTATCTTTTTTGAGTGTCCTTACCTTCATGCGGCGGCAAAGGTAACCCTCATCACCTAAAGGGAGCCAATGCCCCAATCCTTTAAAGGGGGAATATCAGTTTTATAACATAAATTTTCCTATAGGTGGGTGAAATAAATAATTCCATTGTTATTTTAAAGAACAATGGGAAAAGAAAAAATTTAATCAGCAGGTATGAAGATCACTAAACTCTTTACGGATTTTTTTAACAGTGAAAAAATTGGTGGAATATTATTGTTAATCTGCACCGCCATCAGTTTAATAATAGCAAACAGCATCTGGGGCAATAGTTATGATCATTTTTGGCATTCCTACATTGATCTTTCTTTTTTGAATATTGATTTAAAATATTCTATTCAGCACTGGATCAATGATGGCTTAATGACGGTTTTCTTTTTATTGGTAGGGCTTGAAATTGAGAGAGAAATTTATAAAGGCGAACTTTCTGATTTTAGAAATGCATTGCTCCCGATTGCTGCGGCCATTGGCGGAATGGTTATCCCGGCGGCTATTCATTTCTATTTTAATAATGGCACTGTTACTCAGTCGGGGTTTGGCATACCCATGGCTACGGATATTGCTTTTGCATTGGGCATGCTGGCGCTTGTAGGCAGCCGTATTCCGTTTTCTTTAAAAGTATTTCTTACTGCCTTAGCTATTATTGATGACTTGGGTGCCATCATGATTATTGCTATTTTTTATAATGATGGAATTGCCTGGGCATATTTAGGAGCAGCCCTGGGTATTTTTGGTTTGCTTATGTTTTTGAATAAAGCGGGCATTAAAAATCTTTTATTCTACCTTTTACCTGGTGTTTTAATGTGGTATTGTATGCTGCAATCAGGCGTTCATGCTACTATTACCGGCGTATTACTCGCCTTTGCTATTCCGTTTGGTAAAAATGATAAGACAAACCCTTCTTATATTTTGCAACACGCCTTGCACAAACCTGTTGCTTTTCTAATTCTTCCAGTTTTCGCTTTGGCTAACACCGGAATCGTGTTGACACCTTACTGGTATTATAATTTAGCGAGCCCTAATAGTATTGGAATTATTTTAGGCTTGCTTATAGGCAAACCCCTGGGTATTTTGCTTTTTTGTTGGTTGCTGCTGAAACTGCAATGGGCAAAATTACCCGAGCAAGTTAACTGGAAGATGATACTGGGAGCTTCGGTACTAGCGGGCATTGGTTTTACCATGTCTATTTTTATATCTAACCTTGCTTTCGATGATAAAGGATTTACAGAGTTTTCCAAGGTTGCTGTTTTGGTAGTATCGTTGTTAGCGGCGCTCATTGGATTGGCAATATTATTTACAGGAAAAAAAATACAGGAAAATGATACATGATTTGATGGTTAATGCATCAAATATTCCTGACCTATAAATGCTAAAACACCGGCAAAAAATCCTACCATAGCTATCCAGCCAATTTTTTTTAAATACCAAATAAAATCTACTTTCTCGATACCCATAACAGCTACTCCTGCTGCCGAACCAATTATTATCATGCTCCCCCCCGTTCCTGATGTCAGAGCAAGAAATTCCCAAAAACGATGATCGGTTGGATATTGTGAAGTATCATACATTCCTTGCACAGCAGCCACTATCGGAACATTATCTACCACCGCAGAAAGAAAACCTAAACTTATGCCGATCAGATAATCGTTTTTTAAAGTGTCATCAAAGAAGGAAGCTAAATTTTTAAGTATGCCAAAAGATTGAAGTGCAGCTACGGCTAACAATATCCCAAGGAAAAATAGTATAGAGGAAGCATCAATTCGTTGCAGTGCATTGGCAACACTATACTTTTCTTTGTTTTCCGAAGCTTCGCTAAAATGCATAAGTGTAGTTATAATCCACATAATACCCAAAGCGAGGAGCATTCCCATAAAAGGAGGCAAATGTGTCAACGTTTTAAATACAGGGATGCATAATAAAAGCCCGATACCGGACAATAACATAATGCCCCGGCCTTTTGGCTGTATCTCATTATTATTGCTGAATCTTGCCTTTACTTTTTTTCCTTTAAACCGGTGGGCAATAATCAGTAATGGAATAAGACAAACAAAAAGGCTGGGTATAAAGGTGCTCACTATAATATTTAAAGTAGTAATCTGGCCACCAATCCAAAGCATAGTTGTAGTGACATCCCCAATTGGCGACCAGGCTCCACCTGAATTTGCAGCAATAATGATCATGCCTGCAAACCAAAAGCGGTCTTCTTTATTTTCTAAAAGCTTTACACAAAGAGAGATCATTACAATAGCGGTAGTAAGATTATCTAACAGCGCCGAAAGAAAAAAGGTAAGCAAGGTAACGATGAAAAGCAATTTGACTGCACTGGTTGTTTTTATTCTATTGGTAATAATATCAAATCCATTATGGCAATCAATCAGGGCTACGATGGTCATGGCGCCAAGAAGAAAAAAAAGTATGGAGGATATTTCACCTAAATGATGTAATAATTGTTCGTTGGCTTCGTGTGACGAATTGGTATTTAAAATATAAATAACCCAGCATAAAACTCCCGTAATTAAGGCTGGGGCTGCTTTATTTAGGCGCAACGGATGTTCAAAAGCAATGGCAAAGTATCCAATAACAAAAATGATTATTAATAATACAGACATAGATCACTATTAAGGATAATTAATAAAGCGACAAAGAATCAATGAAAATATTCTTACTGATCTTTTTTTTGTAAGCTGAATAAGCTATCAACAAATTCATGTTTGTCAAACACCAAAAGATCTTCCATTTTTTCGCCTACACCAATAAATTTAACCGGAATTTTAAATTGCGAGGAAATAGCCAGTACGACGCCTCCCTTGGCTGTTCCATCTAATTTGGTAACAGCGATTGCTGTAACATCTGTTGTAGCCGTAAAATGTTTTGCCTGTTCCAATGCATTCTGGCCGGTTGAACCATCCAAAACTAACAGCACTTCATGAGGCGCATCAGGAATGAATTTTTGAATGCTTCGTTTGATCTTGCTTAGTTCTTCCATCAGGTGGGCTTTATTATGCAGGCGACCGGCTGTGTCTATTAACACAACATCTGAATTTCTTGAAACGGCACTTTGTACCGTATCAAAAGCAACGGCTGCAGGATCTGAACCCATAGGTTGTTTTACAATTGGCACTTCTGCCCGTTCTGCCCAAATGGTTAACTGGTCCACGGCTGCCGCCCGAAAGGTATCGGCGGCTCCAAGCAAAACTGATTTCCCCGCTTTTTTAAAATTGTAAGCCAGCTTGCCGATAGTGGTGGTTTTACCTACACCATTTACGCCGACCACCAAAATGATGTACGGTTTTGTAGGAAGATCAGAATCGAATGCATAAGAATTTAGTGAAGGCGCATCTACTAAAATCGCCTCGATCTCCTCCTGTAGCATTTTATTTAATTCGCCCGAATTAAGATATTTATCTTTTGCTACGCGTTTTTCAATGCGTTCAATTATTTGTATGGTGGTATCAATTCCTACATCGGAACTTACCAATGCATTCTCCAGGTTATCCAGCACTTCTTCATCTACCGTGCTTTTACCGGCAATTGATTTACTGATCTTTGAAAAGAAATTTTCTTTCGTTTTTTGCAATCCTTCGTCAAGGCTTTGCTTTTCTTTTTTGCCAAATATTTTATCGAAAAATCCCATGCCCCTATCC
>JALZIY010000368.1 GCA_030860085.1 Bacteroidota bacterium
CTGCAATGGTTCTAACACTCCACCAACGCCTGCTCCTCCGCTAAGATGCACGGCTTTACCGATTTGGGCACAGCTTCCAACCGTTGCCCAGGTGTCAACCATCGTTCCTTCGTCAACATAAGCCCCGATATTTACATAAGAAGGCATGAGCACTACATTTCTTGCTACGTACGATCCATAACGAGCAATTGCATGGGGTACGGCACGAACGCCCAATGCTGCGTAATTTTTTTTCAACAACATTTTATCGTAAAATTCAAAAGGTTCTACATTCCATGTTTGCATGGGTTGAATAGAAAAATAGAGCAGTATCGCTTGCTTTACCCATTCATTTACCTGCCAGCCATGTTCAGCAGGTTCCGCCACTCTTAATTGTCCTTCATCAATCATCTTTATCACAGATTGAACATCGTCCCGGACAGCTTTGTCGGTGAGCATCTCACGGTTTTGCCATGCTTGTTCTATCGATTCTTTCAATTTCATGATTAAATTTTTTTGTGAAACGTTGAAAATGTAGTTCTATAGTAGTTCTATAATTATAATTATCAGAAAAACGATAAATCATGGTGAGCACATCTTCTGTTATTTTTGCAAACTTAGGAGTTAACATGAAAATATTAGTCCGCTTGCCAAATTGGTTAGGTGATACGGTAATGGCAGTTGGTTTTATGCAGGCACTGCAACAAATATATCCCAATGCACTTATCAGTGTAATTACCAAAAAAGGATTGCAGGACTTAATGGATCATATTCCCAACCTGCAGCATATTTTTGTTTTTAGTAAGGAAGATTACAAGGGTTTACCAGGATTATGGCAATTTGGGAAAAAAATAAAAAAAGCTGAAAAGTTTGACCTGTTTTTTTGTCTACCTTATTCTTTTTCTTCTGCATTTATGGGATGGGCAACCGGTGCAAAGAAAAGCATCGGATTTAAAAACGATTTTCGAAACCTTTTATTAACTCATGCTTATAAAAAGCCCAAAGGTCTCCATCGCGTAGAGGAATATATATCATTGCTTGAGCTTTACGCTGCAACAAACGTAAGGCGACAAAAAATTTTGCTTAAACATAAGTTTCCAAAGAAAAATTATATTGTTGTAAATATTAATTCGGAAGCAGCCTCACGACGATTGACCAGGGCAAAGGCAATTGAGATGCTAACACATTTACAAAAGAATGCGCCGCAAAAAATTATTCTGATTGGAGCGCCTAAGGAAAAGGAATTTGTAGAAACTGTGATTAACTCTCTGCCTCATAAAAACCATATTGAAAATGTTGCTGGTAAAACTTCTTTATCACAATTAATTAAAACATTAGCATCGGCACAAGCAATGCTTAGCACAGATTCTGGACCTGCACATTTGGCTAATGCATTAGGTACATTTACTGTAGTATTGTTTGGTGCAGGCAATGAAAATAATACAGCTCCATATAATTTTGAAAACCGGCAAATTATTCGTTTGGGGGTATTGTCTTGCGAGCCTTGCGAAAAAAATATTTGTGTTCGTTATGCTACGCCACAGTGTTTAGAAAGATTGGATACAGGCAAAATTGTATCAGCTATTTTTAACCCTCGCAAATATGATAAAGGATAAAGATTTTTTTAATGAAGTTGAAGAGGCATTAGCCATGCTTAGAAATGGCAGTGTTATTTTATATCCAACAGATACCATCTGGGGATTGGGGTGTGATGCAACTAATAACGATGCGGTTAATAAAATTTACAGAATAAAAAATCACGAAGACAAGAAAAAGCTTATTTTATTAATGACAGATGAGCGGCAGATACTTCAATACGTTGTCGCCCCCGATTTAACAGTTTTCGATTTTATTAAAAAACAATCCCGCCCAACCACTATTATTTTTGATGGTGTAATTGGATTACCCGATGAATTGACATCCGATGGTACAATCGCTATCCGAATGGTAAAGGATGAATTTTGCAGGCATCTTATCCGGCGTTTACAAAAACCAATTGTTTCAACATCTGCTAATATTAGCGGACAGCCATCTCCTTCTACATTTTCTGAAATATCAGATAAAATAAAAAAGCAAGTGGATCATGTGGTTCGATGGCGACAAAATGATTTAAACCCGGCTCAACCATCGCAAATAATTAAATGGCATAAGAGTGGTACTTACACTGTTATTAGATCATAACTTCAAATATCATGTTAAACAGCGAAACGTTTAACACTACTCACTCTAATTAATCAATACTAATTAGCCTAATGGCGAGAAAAGTTAGTGTGCTCCATTCGCATTATTTGATTTATTAGTTTTATGACTCAATACTTATCTTTTAATGTGCGGCTATCTTTGCAACAGATGGATATACAATGCAGCAAAAAAGAATTAGAAATTTTAAAGAAAATAGCCACAGCAGCAGGCAGGTTGCAAATGCCCTGTTATTTAATTGGAGGGTTTGTAAGAGATAGAATATTGGGCCGTCCTTCAAAAGATGTAGATATTGTTTGTGTTGGAGATGGAATGCTATTAGCTAAAGAAGTAGCACAATCATTTTCACCGCCACCTAAAGTCAATTATTTTAAAAACTTTGGGACAGCACATTTTAAAACGCAAGAGGGTTTTGACCTTGAATTTGTTGGTGCCCGTAAAGAAAGTTATCAAACGCATTCACGCAACCCCGAGGTTGTGCCAGGTTCCATTTTTGATGATCAGAACCGCAGGGATTTTACTATTAATGCTTTAGCTATAAGTTTAAATAAATCAGATTTTGGCAAACTCATAGACGCGTTTAATGGCATGGATGATATTAAACAACACCTGATAAAAACACCAACGGATCCGGAACAAACTTTTAAAGACGATCCTTTGCGGATGATGCGTGCCGTACGTTTTGCTACGCAACTAAAATTTAGAATAGAGACTGATACATTTGATGCAATTAAGAGAGCGGCAGCACGTATTAAAATTGTTTCACAGGAAAGAATAACAGATGAACTGAATAAAATATTAATGACAGAAATGCCTTCTGTCGGTTTTAAACTTTTGTTTGACACAGAACTCCTGAGCTTTATTTTTCCTCAAATGATGCAACTTTCGGGTGCAGAATATGTTGATGGCATCGGCCATAAAGATAATTTTTATCACACCTTGCAGGTGATTGATAATGTGGCTATAAGATCAGGTAATCTATGGTTGCGATGGGCTGCCGTTCTACATGATATTGGGAAACCTGCGACTAAACAATTTGAGGAAGACGGTGGATGGAGCTTTCACGGGCATGAAGTGGTTGGAGGACGAATGGTCCCCAAAATTTTTAACCAGTTAAAATTACCTTTAGGCGATCAATTAAAGTTTGTGAAAAAGCTAGTGGAATTACATATGCGTCCTATTAGCTTAACCAAAGATAATATAACAGATTCGGCCGTTAGGCGGTTACTTTTTGATGCTGATAATGATATAGACGAGCTGATGACCCTATGCGAAAGTGACATTACTTCAAAAAATAAATGGAAGGTTTCTCGCTATCTCGAGAATTTCGAAGCGGTAAAAAACCGTTGCCGCGAGGTAGAAGAAAAGGACCGCATACGTAATTGGCAACCACCTATTACCGGACAAATGATAATGGAAACATTTGGCCTGTCACCTTCGCGTAAAGTAGGCGATTTAAAAGATGCCATTCGCAATGCAATATTGGATGGCGAAATTGAAAATAATTACGAAGCTGCATATCGGTTTATGCTGGAAAAAGGAAAAGCACTTAACCTGCTTCCAGTAAACTAATTTCATTTATTATTTCTGGGCCTATTCTTGTTGATAATAATATACATGGCTATACTTAGATTCAGGATTTATTTAGAGGAAGATGACAGTGTTTATCGCGATGTTGCCATCAGGCACTCGCAAAGCTTTTTTGAGTTGCACGGAGCAATTTTGAAAGCATTTGAATTCGATAATAAACATGAGGCTACCTTTTACCGGAGTAATGATAATTGGCAACGCGGTAGAGAAATCTCGCTGGAGGTTTACTCTCGGCAATATAAAATTCCCCCCTTGATCATGAAGGAAACAATAATTAGTTCCGAAATAAAAGAACCTTCTCAAAAATTTATTTATTTTTATGATTTTAAAAAAAACTGGAGTTTTCAGATAGTACTGATCAATGTTTCGAAAGAAGAAAATCAAAAATTAACTTACCCTGTAACTATACGCACTGAAGGCATTGCGCCCAGCCAATATGGCACGAAAAGTTTACTGGGTGAGCGTTTTGCAGATGTGGAGGAAAAATATGATTTATCAAAAGATACTGAGGGGTTTGGAGTGGAAGGAGAGGATAAAGAAAGCATTGATGATTTGGGAATCACTGGCGAGGAACATGCAACTGGTACTAAAGAAGATTATTAGCTTCCTTTTATATTATCAAAACCCTGTGCCAGATACATGGAGCAGGGTATTTCTTTTTGTACGGTTACAATGCAAAAAAAACTAATCATTATTGCAGGTCCGACCGCAGTGGGTAAAACAGCCGTTGCCATTGAGGTGGCAAAACATTTTGATACTCAAATTATTTCTGGAGACAGCAGGCAGTGTTATAAAGAGTTGAATATTGGCGTAGCTCGTCCTTCGCTTAAAGAACTGGCAGCAGTAAAGCATCATTTTATCGCAACTCATTCCATATTTGAGAAAGTAACAGCAGCCGGTTTTGAAAAGTATGCCTTAGAAAAAACGCAACAAGTTTTTAAAACAAAAGATGTATTGGTGATGGTAGGGGGAACCGGGTTATATATAAAAGCGTTTTGTGAAGGTATGGATCCTATTCCTGAAATTCCTGAGAATATACATTTTGATATTATCAGGCTTTATAAGCAACATGGACTTTCCTGGTTACAGTCAGAAATTGAAAGTCAGGATCCCGATTTTTTTACAAAGGGAGAAATGCAAAATCCTGTACGTATGATGCGGGCACTGGAAGTGGTAAAATCTACCGGGCAGTCTATTTTAAATTATAGGAAAGCGGTCAAGACAAAAAGGGACTTCAGCACCATAAAAATAGGGTTGGAATTGCCAAAAGAAAATTTACTTCAAAATATTAATGCACGGGTAAATAATATGATAGAACGAGGATTAGTAAGCGAAGTAGAACCGCTGCTGGTACACCAGGAAATAAATGCTTTACAAACGTTAGGATATAAAGAGCTATTTGCATATTTAGATAATAAAACTTCATTGAAGGCTGCTATTGAGACTATAAAACAAAATACAAGGCAATATGCCAAACGGCAGCTTACCTGGTTTAAAAAAGACAAAGAATTTATGTGGATGAAACCTGATGCCAATGAAATAATAAAAAAATTTTCAAATATTAGGGAATATGACAAAAATTATTAATTTTACCAACTAATAAATTATTTAAACCCTACAATATGAAACAAACTTTTTTTAGCCTTTTGCTATTTCACTATTAGCTACTCAGCATGCGTTAAAAAGGTGATGATACACATAAATCCTCGATTTTATTTCTATACAATAGTTTTAGTTGATAGTTAAAACTTGCTAATAAAATCCGAATATAAAAGGGAAAAAATTTGGTTATTCAATGACAACTAATTAATTTTAAATCCTGGAATAATCAAAGACTTTTTCTTCTAATAAACCCGAGTTTCTATTTATTCAGGGCTCCTTATATC
>JALZIY010000372.1 GCA_030860085.1 Bacteroidota bacterium
CATTGTAGGAGAAGTGCTGCCACCTTGGGGTTCAAGCGTAATGGCAAATGCTTCGGCACCTTGCACATTCTTCATTTTCACCAACAACTTTTCTTGCCAAATGTTTGGTTCTATAACGCCAAGATCAATAGGTTTTCCATTGAATAACGCCCATAACTGATATTGTTTTTCTGATACAGGTGCTGGCATATTATTTACCAGAAGCCAAACGTCTTTAGTGGTTGAATCCCAGTAAACATTGGCGAAAGACCCGGGTGAATTTGTTGTTCCCTGCAAAGTAGCGGTTTTCAGATCTGGATTTTGTAAGGTTTGTGCAGTTTTATCTAATTCAGTAATCCTTGCAGTAGATTGATCTAATTGATTTTTCAATTCTGTATTGGCCTGCTGTAAACTCTGGTATTTATCATTATAAGTAAAAGCCAGGTAACCTGCCCCTGCGAGTAATAAAATAGATGCGGCAGCTACCCATTTCCAGGCATTCATTCTTCTTACTGGTGTTGCAGATTCTTCTGCTTCCTGGTAAGATATATTTGAAGCAGATGTATCAAGAGATTGAAAAATCTTTTCTTTTATGGTAACAGGTGGTGCTATAGCATCTCTCATCAATTGAGCTTCCAGGGATAGTTCAAAGTCAAGCTTGGCTTGTGCTATTTCCGGGTATTGCTTACATAAAGCCTCAAACTCCTGTTGTTCAGCTTCAGTTGCCAAGCCCAAAACATAGCTTTCAACCACTCCGCTTAATATATATTCTTTTACATTCACTTTTATGTCAACATTATTCTTAATTGTGTCAAAGCACTTCTTAATCTTGTTTTTACCGTTCCTAAAGGCATATTTAACGCTTTTGCAATTTGATCATGTGTAAATCCCTGGTAATAAGAAAGATCAATTAACATCCTTTGTTCATCTTTTAATTTATGTATCACTTTCTTCAGCCCATAATCGTCATAACCCGGACGTATTACTGGATGAGATAATTCGTTATCCGTAATCGGCATTTGTTTTAAAGACTGTTGATAATTCTTTGACCTTGTCTTATCAATGGCTGCGTTTCGTGCAATATTAAGCATCCAGGTAAATAGTCTTCCTTTTGAGGGATCGTAGGTATCTATTTTTCGCCAAATACTAACAAACACTTCCTGCAATACATCATTAACAATTTCTCCATCACTGACAATTTGCTTAACAATACCGTACAAAGCACCTCCATAGTTATCATATAAATAACTAAAAGCCTGATTATCTTTCTGTTTTAAAAGTGTTATCAGTTCGCTTTCTTCGTATGTGCTCTTTAGGTTCAATAGTTGGTTACAGTGGAAAGCGGATGGTGTAACGCATCCAATTAATTACGAAATATTATAACAAATAGTTTTATCAGCCCACTAAATTTTGATAGGCTGAGGTATCCATTAGCTGTTCAAATTCTGATGGATTTGATATTTTCATTCTTACCATCCAGCCATCCCCATAAGGATCTGTGTTTACCAGCTCCGGGTTTGAATTCAATTTTGGGTTAACTTCTATAATAGAACCTGCTAAAGGCAAAAAAAGATCGGATACAGTTTTAACCGCTTCTACAGTGCCAAATATGCTGCCAGTGGTTAATTGCTTGCCTATAGTTTCTATTTCTACATACACAATATCTCCTAATTCATGCTGCGCAAAATCTGTAATGCCGATCACCGCTTCATCTCCCTCAATACGTATCCATTCATGATCTTTTGTATATCGTAAATTCTCAGGAAAATTCATAAACTAATTTGATATGCAATATTAACTACAGATTAAATGATTAAAAAAAGATTTCCCAAGATAAAAACCCCTATTGATTTAACGTCTCTTGATCAACTTGGCCTTTATTATCCTTACATCTTTCACAGGCCTATCGGGTGGGGTGCGTGAGGTAGGTTCGGCAGCTATACTATCTACTATAGCTAACCCACTTACTACTTCTCCAAACACAGTATAATTCTGATCAAGCTGCGGCGTTCCACCACTGGTTTTGTAAAACTGCCTGTGCTCCGGCGGAAGCTTATAACCTTGTAGCCGCTTCACTTCTACGGAATCTATTTCTGCATCAGTAAATGTTCTTCCCTGCACAATATAAAACTGCGTAGAGCTGCTGGCTTTTTGCGGGTTCACATTATCACCCTGGCGTGCTGCGGCCAAAACACCTTTGCGGTGAAATAAACTTGCACGAAATTCAGCAGGTATTGTATAACCTAGCCCTCCATTACCCAATGCCTTGCCCGCTACTGCTTGTTTACTATCCGGGTCGCCCGACTGGATCATAAATTTTTGTATTACACGGTGAAATAACATGCTGTCATAATAATGTGATTTCACGAGCTTTAAAAAATTATCCCTGTGCAATGGCGTTGAATCTGATAATCTTAAAACAATAGTTCCATGTGTAGTTTGTAACTCAACATCGCGTTTCCTGTCTTTCTTTTTAAGCTTTACATCTTTTTGGGCATAAGATAGATTAACAAGTAATAAGCTACAAGCCATAAGCAGTAAAAGCTTCATTGTGTTCATAATTGTTTTTTACAAATCATTTTGTTGAAAATAAAGCAGGATGTAATCTTTTAAAAAGTTTTCCTGAGTAATTGGGTCCATATTCTCAATGGGCTTTAATTGCCTAAAGTGAGGCCAGCCATCTTCATCTACATGAGAAAGTTCGTAAAAACCACTGGTGGCCAAGACGGTACAAATAGCTATATGCATCAGATCCTGTTTTTGTTCCTTCGTAAATTTTTCACGAATCTCACCCAACTCCTGTATGCCGATCAAAAACAAAATGCTTTCCACATCAGGTTTTTTTTCAAAACGCTTCATTAGTTTTTCTTCCAACTTCCACCAACGTTGTTGCAAATCATCATTACGCAGCATTTTTCAAAGATAGAAGGAAGTGAGCTAAGAGAAGGATTAGGAGATGAAGAAGAATATGATTTAAAAGATTTCCTCTAAACTCTTTTTTCTCCTTTCCTCTTTATGTTCTCTCTTAGCTCCTTCTCTCTTAGCTCTATCTTTACCCACTAAAAATATAAAGAGATGTTGCAGTTAGCTGTTTTACGCAGTAACCCGGAAATGGTAAAAGAACGATTAGCCATAAAACATTTTAAAGACAGCCATTTTGTTGACGATATTATTTCATTAGATGATGAACGCAGGAAATTGAATTTTCGATTTGATGAAACAAAATCAAAGATCAATACCACTTCGAAAGAAATTGGCCAACACATGGCTAAAGGCGAAAAAGATCCGGCTGATGAAAAAAAGAAAACTGTAGAAATTCTAAAAACTGAAATAACTCCTATTCAGGAAAAATTAAATGATGTAGAAAAAAGATTGCATGAGCTTTTGATCAGTCTGCCTAATCTACCATCTGCCGAAGTACCAAAAGGGAAAACTGCGGGAGACAATGAAGTCATTCGTACCGGGGGAAAGATACCTGAATTGCCGTCTTCTGCTTTACCGCACTGGGAGCTTGCAAAAAGATATGATCTGATAGATTTTGAATCAGGTAATAAAATAACCGGCAGCGGTTTCCCTGTATATAAAAGAAGAGGCGCAAAGTTGCAGCGTGCGCTTATTCAATATTTTTTAGATTATAATACAGCGGCAGGTTATACAGAATATTTGCCACCTTTTATGGTCAACGAAACATCAGCCTTTGGCACCGGGCAATTACCGGATAAAGAAGGACAAATGTATTATGCAGGTGAAGACAACCTGTATTTAATACCAACAGCAGAAGTTCCTCTAACAAATATTTATCGTGATGTAATTCTAAAAGAAAATGAATTACCCATTAAAATGACGGCTTACACACCATGTTTTAGAAGAGAAGCAGGTAGCTATGGAAAAGATGTCAGGGGATTAAATCGACTTCATCAATTTGATAAAGTAGAAATTGTACAATTGGTTCAATCTGATAAAAGTTATGAAGTTTTGAATGAGATGATTGAACACGTAGAAAAATTGATTCAATCCCTTGGCTTGCCTTATCGCATCCTGCGGTTGTGCGGAGGTGATATGGGTTTTACTTCTGCCATTACTTACGATTTTGAAATATACAGTGCAGCACAGCAAAAATGGCTGGAGGTTAGCTCTGTAACTAACTTTGAAACCTTTCAAACAAACCGCATGAAGATCCGTTATAAAGATGAAAGTGGAAAACCGCAATTATTACATTCTTTAAATGGGAGTTCCCTGCCATTGCCAAGGACCCTTGCTTGTATATTAGAAAATAACCAGGATGAAAATGGAATTTTGCTGCCGCCGGTGTTGCACGGTTATTTTGGCAGCGAAATGATTTAAAGCATTCGCACTTAGCAAAAATAGCTATACAAAAGATTTTTCTGTAGTCAATACCTGTGATGACTCTTTGATCTTTTCAACTCTCTTATTCATAACATAAAACCACGCGGGTGGCACTAATGACAAAACCATCATACCGGGGTAACCGGTTGGCATTTGTGGCGAGTTATCATGATGTCGTAAGACCTGGTATTTGCGGCTGGCAAGATAATGATGATCACTATGCCGGCTTAGCTCAAATAACATAACTCGTCCAATAACATGGTTACTGTTCCAGCTATGCTCAGGCATGGCTCTTTCATATTTATCATTTGTAATTTTTTTTCGCTGCAAGCCATAATGCTCAATATAATTAACCGTTTCTAAAAGCAAAATGCCATTAATGGCAGCAACTATCAACAGCGAAGTTGTTAACGGACCAAACAAAAAGAAAATCATTCCGACAAATAAAAGTTGAATGACCTGAAACCCGATCATCTCATTATAAATTGAAAAAGCAGCACGGCCTTTTTTGCTGGCTTCTTTGTTAGCAATCTTCCAGGCATTTATATAACTCCAAATAATACTACGGAAATAAAACCGGTACACCATTTCACCATACCTGGCACTGGATGGATCTTTAGGCGTGGCAACTCTTTTATGATGCCCCCTGTTGTGCTCAATAAAAAAATGCATATATAAAGAACTAAGCAATAAAGATTTTGCCAGGAATTGTTCAAACTTATTGGATCGATGTCCTAATTCATGTCCCACGTTAATACCAAACGTACCACAAAGCAATCCCATCACGGCTGTTTTACCTGCAATATCTATCCAGGATTGATGATGAAAACTTACACTGTTTAAGAAACAACCTAAAGCTATATACTGCAAAGGCACAATGATGTAAAGCAGCAGGTCGTATTTTTTATCATTCTTAACCAATTCTTCTTCCGCTACAGATAAATTTGCTTCGTTTGATTTAATAAATAATTCAACAAGCGGAATAAGCACCCAGGCGTATAAGATGGGAATCCAAACGACAAAACCATTATTGAAAAAAGAGAAAAGAGCGGCCATGTAAATCAATAAAGGCGATGCATATTTGAATAGACGCAAATTCATACTTCAGAGCTCCAAAGTTAAAGAAGGTTAAATTTTTTTATTATATTAAAGGTCTGTTAAACGCGTCATGATTTCTGCAGTCACAAAAAAAATCTTTCCAGTATTATGCTTTCCAATCAACTTAAAAACCAGCATTTGATGTGGCGGGCCGGCTTTGGGCCTGCGGCTGATCAATTAGAGCAATTAAAAAATATTACACCTAAGCAGCTTTACCAGGCATTACAAAATGCATCCGGGAAAAAACCTGCTTATATG
>JALZIY010000379.1 GCA_030860085.1 Bacteroidota bacterium
TGATATCTCCCATACCCAAAATACGTTGCGCCATTCGCTCAGGATAAAATACATCCAGCGTATCTAATTTTTCCCCGCTGCTAATAAACTTTATTGGCTTTTGAACTGTATATTTAATGGAAAGTGCTGCACCACCACGGGTATCACCATCTAGTTTAGTTAAAACAACGCCTGAGAAATTAAGACGGTCATTGAATGCTTTAGCTGTATTCACTGCGTCCTGTCCGGTCATACTGTCCACTACAAATAAAATTTCCTGTGGATTGACAGCAGATTTAATATTAGCCACTTCATTCATCATGGCTTCATCAATGGCCAACCGGCCGGCCGTATCTATTATAACTACATTTTTATTTTTGCTTCTTGCTTCACGTACGGCGTTTTGGACAATTTCCACCGGATTTGTATTTTCCAGTTCAATGTGAACATCCACTTCAATTTGTTCGCCTAATACACGTAATTGTTCCATGGCTGCGGGCCTGTAAACGTCGGCAGCAACAAGCATTGGCGAAAAGCCTTTCCGTTTTTTTAAATAATTAGCCAGCTTTCCGCTAAAGGTTGTTTTACCGCTCCCCTGTAAACCAGCAATTAAGATTACAGCGGGGTTTCCTTTTGCATTAAACTCCACTGCTTCGCCACCCATTAAACTTGCCAGCTCGTCTTTAACGATTTTAGTCATTAACTGGCCAGGACTGATAGCGTTCAAAACCTTTTCACCCATTGCTTTATCCTTTACCGTATCGGTAAAATCTTTAGCAATTTTATAGTTGACATCGGCATCCACCAATGCACGGCGAATTTCTTTTACGGTAGCAGCAATATTTAACTCAGTGATCTTTGCTTCACCTTTTAAATTTTTAAAAGCACCTTCCAATCTGTCACTTAAGCTTTCAAACATTATTGCAGATTTATAGATTTTTAAATGATTACGTTGATTTAGGAATAAGCAAGTCTTTTAAATTGAAGACTCCTCATAACAAAATTGAGCAAAAGACCTACTTCAATATTAAAAACTTGGAGATAATTTAAAGCTGATTAAAACATCCTCTCTACAATCAGGTCCAGTTATTTGTTTGGCAATCAATTGCTGCTGGTAATAAAATTTCTCTTTTTACTTCAGATTCAAACGACAATCCTACGTCAATGATTAATGCCCGCTTATATACTAATTTAGGAAAACCCATTGCAAAATGTGAGTGTACTTTCATCTCCATCCTATAAATTTTAGGTATATCCAAATACTTATAATCTTGTGTATCCATAAATAATCAGCAGAAACTATTTTGAATTTACAAATCAGCGATAAAAAAAGTGAACGTTTTAAGTTCACTCTACAAAATTTACGTAAAGATAAAAGGATGGAAGGATTTAAGAAATCTAACCGAGAAAGCTTCTCAATAAATTATCTTTTTGCGTAGTTCTAAGCTTAGTAATGGCTTTGTCTTTGATTTGTCTAACCCTTTCCCTTGTTAGGTTAAACCTATCGCCAATGTCTTCTAAACTAAGGGGATGATCTACACCAATCCCAAAAAAATAACAAACCACTTCTTTTTGACGCTCCGTCAATGTTTTTAATGAGCGATCAATCTCAATGTTAAGCGATTGTTTGTAGGCTACTTCACCGTCAGTTTGTTCAGCATTTGGATTTTCCATTACATCAAGCAAAGTGCCTTCTTCGCCTTCTGATAAAGGGGTGTCCATGCTTACATGGCGAACGTTGATGCCAAGCGTAGAGGTTACCTCCTCTAAATCCATGTTCAGTAATTCGGCCAATTCTTCTGCCGAAGGTTCACGTTCAAATTCCTGCTCCAACTGGCTAAATGCTTTTTGAATACGACTGGTTAGCCCTACTTTATTTAAAGGCAATCGTACAATACGGGCCTGCTCTGCAAGAGCTTGTAAAATGGACTGACGAATCCACCATACGGCATAGGAAATGAATTTGAAACCTTTTGTTTCATCAAAACGCTGGGCAGATTTAATCAGGCCCAGGTTACCTTCATTAATAAGATCGGGAAGTGATAAGCCTTGATTTTGGTACTGCTTGGCAACAGATACCACAAAACGAAGATTGGCTTTAGTTAAACGGTCTAAAGCTTGTTGGTCGCCTTGTCTGATTAATGAGGCTAATTTTACTTCTTCTTCCGGAGTGATCAGATCGACTTTGCCGATCTCTTGAAGGTACTTTTCGAGGCTTTGAGATTCACGGTTCGTAATCGACTTCGTGATCTTCAGTTGTCGCATACTCATAGGATTGGTATTGGTTTTAAGATGGTTTATTTTAGAATTTGGTTTCGTTAGTTTGGTAATTGTCCCAAAATATCCATCACTTTTCGGCTCACATGCACCGGCGGTTTCACAGATGCGTACCCAAATTAGTGAAACTTCACATATAAAAAATATTTTTTTTCATTTTCTTTCACATTTTTTTTAGAAATAGTTTTTAAAAATGATAAAAAATATTTTGACAGACGGAATAATTTTCTATTATTGCAAACCCCGCTAGTATTAAAAAGGTAAGATGAGCAAAAAACAATTGTATACTATAGAATATCAAGTCAGAAGCTCGCCCAATATTTTATTTGAATTCCTTTCTACCTCCTCCGGATTGCAGGAATGGTTCGCTGATAAGGTAGATGACCAGGACGGCGTTTTTAGTTTTTCCTGGAATGGAGATGAAGAAACGGCAGAAGTAGTAGACAGCGAAGAAGATAAATTTATCCGTTTTCATTGGTCGCATGCACCAAAAGGAGAGTATTTTGAATTTCGCATAGAAAAATCTGAGGTCACTAACCAGACTATATTAATCATTAATGATTTTGCTGAAAAAAAAGAGATCAAGGATCAAACCCGTCTTTGGGATCATCAGTTAAAAGATCTGTTCCACCGCATTGGTGCTTAGCAGGTAAAATTTCTATCAGCAGTTTCCAATTTTCGAATAGATTATTTATTGCAGAATGTATTTCTTCCAATGAAAAATGGGTAGCCAGTTTTACATGGCCATATTGCATGCAGCACTGTATAAATTCTTCTTTGGATAAATTTTTTATTAATAAATAATTTCCTTCTTCAAAATGATGCATCCACTGGTCTTCATTCACACCAATGTAAAATTGATGTTTGGCAAGATCATGATAAGCGTTTTCAATATGGCTAAGATTTTTTTCTTTGTAACTGCCGGCCAAATGTAGCGTAGTACTGAAAAAATTCCCCCACCAAAACATAGACCGGATGGTAAAAATATTACTGACGTAAAACAGCCTTGGATAATCGAGTATTAAATAAGGCAGGCCTGCATAATTTTCTCCTCTTGATATTTTCGGGTGAGAAGCTAATAAACTATTTGATTTTTGATCATTAATGTTTGCTTCTCCATATTGTATCATTTTGTCTTGTAACTGTTCCAGCAATGTCTTAATTTTCTGTAAAATTTTATTCTTCGTTAAAATAATCTCCGCATTGCTCATCAGCTCCATCTCCGAAGGTGAAAACTGTATTTTTGCATCATTCATCTCTAAAATTATCAATTAAACAATAAGCATACGTGTTCAAGAAGCTGGACAAACTTATTATACAAGCATTCATTGGCCCCTTTGCTGCTACTTTCTTTATAACATTGATGGTTCTAGTGATGCAATTTTTCTGGCTATGGATTGATGATTTTGTAGGTAAAGGATTAAGCACAGGAGTAATTCTTGAATTTATCTGGTATCAGAGTTCTGTTTTAGTTCCACTTGCCTTGCCATTATCCGTATTGCTTTCTTCTTTAATGACTTTTGGTAACCTGGGCGAAAGCTATGAATTAGTAGCAGTAAAAGCAGCTGGTATCTCGTTGCTACGCTTCATGCGACCTCTCTTTTTTGTGGTATTATTCATCTGTGGTATAGCCTTCTTGTTTTCTAATTATATTATTCCCGTAGCTAATTTAAAAGCCAGAACCTTGTTGGGAGATATTGTGTATGCTAAGCCGTCTTTCGATTTAAAGGAAGGAGTTTTTTACAATAAAATTGGTGGCTTTGCAATTAAGGTTGGTAAAAAAGAAGCAAATGACAGTATTATTCGCGACATAATTATTTATGAGCAAAATACAGGCTTACAGGACAATTTTATTATTGCCACTTCCGGTATTATGAGGGTGTCTGATAATAAACGTTTTCTTGAGTTTAACTTGCAAAATGGATGGCGTTACCAGGAGCGTGGCGCCGTAGGATATTCTAATACAGAATTTATCCGCCTCGGTTTTAAAGAATATAATAAGCAATTTGATTTAAGCACTTTTCAGTTTCAACGCTCTGCAGACAGCATAAACCAGGGCAATTGGAAAATGAAAAATATGAAGCAGTTAGGAAGGGCTATCGATTCAATGGAGAAACATAATCAACAAATAGGAGCCAGAGTTAAAAAAGAAGTCTTTTTCCCTGTTTCTTTTAATGTATTTATTGATAGCAACTGGAAACAAAAAACGATTGTGCCGGATACGGTAAAAAATTTTCATCAACTTATTCCTGATTCTTTAGAAAAAACTGTGTTGGAGAGGGTAAATAGCAAACTGAGTAGTTTATATA
>JALZIY010000188.1 GCA_030860085.1 Bacteroidota bacterium
ACTTTTATTAAACCCGGCCTTATTTGTTTAAAAGGTGGTGACCTGTCACAGGAAATAATGGAAAGCGGTACTAAGCCGGAAGTGGTTGACATTCATCTTTTATTCCAGGAACATTATTTTAAAGAAAAGTATTTGTTGTATGTAGGGTATAGTTGATAGGTGATAAGTTGATAGGTTGACAAGTTCAAAAATCTAGAAAACTACTAATAACCTTTCAACCCGTCAACTTTCAACACGCTACCACTTCAACTCCATCCTGTTATTCTTTCGCTCTATATCTGCCATGCGCTGTGATGGATCAATTTCTACCAAAACAATATCTGCCAATTTTTTCTTTGTCTCAATTTCGTAAGTGTGATGCGTCCACTTCCATGCATCGTATATAAACCTTTTTTCCATACCATCTTCTACCGGCTTAGTACCAAACATCAGGTTGAGCGGTACGTAATGCCATTCAGCACTGCCATCTTTAAAAGTAATTTTTACATCTACCGGCATTGGCATTTGACCGATGCGGTTGAGTCGTATTCTTGTGGCATTATTAATTTCGTACAAACTATCAATACCATAATCAATGGTTTTAGTGGTTCCTACCCAGTACATTTTATACCAATCGAGTTCGATACCACTAATTTTTTCTGCAATCCTTATAAGGTCATTTGGATTAGGATGTTTATAACGCCACTGGCGATAATATTCCAATAAAATCCTATCCCGAACTTTTGCTCCTACTATATAACCAAGCTGCTCCATAAACACGGCACCCTTTGAATAAGCAGCATTGCCATATGCATAATTTGTATTGAAATGGTCTGCATAAGTGGTCATCGGTTCTTCTCTTCCACTTTTTGCCAGGGCTATATAGCTGGCATAATTTTCTTTATGATAAAGAGGTAATATTCTCGCTATCGAATCGGATTGCTGCAATGCAGCAGGATTGTTTGCTGCATTTTTTCTTGATACCTGCTGGCGGTAATATTCTTCAACTAAATTGGTAGAATATTCTGTCAAGCCCTCATCCATCCAGGCGTGTAAAGATTCGTTTGTGCCTAACATCATCTGGTACCAGCTATGCATCCACTCATGAAAGGCAGTTCCCAGGCTGGAACTCACCAACATGGTAGCCATAGGGTATTCCATACCACCATCACCCCCATGAATAAAAGAATATTGTTTATGTGGATATTCGCCAAAATTCTTTTTTATAAAAGGATAAACCGTAACGGCCGCATCTGCCATTTGTTCCCATTGACTATCCCATGTGGCTGCCCATTTATTATAATCATTTCCAAAGCTTGCCTTAGTAGCTGCATTTAAAGATTGAAATTGATTTTGAGTAGGATGGCCATTATACAATACATGAATAACAGGTCCATTTGTTATTGTTCTTGTAATGTGCTTGTATTCCTTATCGGCAGCCCAGGCAAAATCGTGCACATTAGGAGCTACAAAACGCCAGCTCAATTTTGAACCAGTGGGCCTCTGCACTTTAGCTCCTTTGCTTTCGTATCCATGCCCGATTTGATTAGGATTTTGTAAATATCCTGATCCTCCCAAAATGTAATCTTTGTCAATATTGATCGTTACATCATAGTCACCCCATACACCATAAAACTCTCTTGCAATATAATCGGTAGGATGCCAGCCTTCATAATCATATTCAACCATCTTTGGATACCATTGTGTCATGGTATATTGAACACCTGTAGTAGGATTGTCCCTGCCACTCCGGCGTATCTGCAAAGGGACCTGTGCTTCCCAATTCATATCAAAGGTTACTTTGCTTTTAGGCACAATAGGCCTGTCAAGCACTACTTCTAAAATCGTTTCATGATAATTATATTTTTGCGGACGGCCATTCATTTTTATTGAAAGCACTTGCTGATACCCGGTTTCTTCTTTGCTTAATTTAGCAATGCGATCTTTCACTCTTCCATCCCAATCCGCGATATCATTACCATCACGATCCTTACCTAATACAACAGTACCCTGGCGGCGACTCCTGACATCCATCATACTATTTGGCTGAAAAGCATTCCAATACAAATGATAAAATACACGTTTCAGCGTATCGGGTGAGTTATTCCAATACTCTAATTTTTGCACTGCTTTATATTGATTCGTTTCAGCATCCATGTCAACATTCATCGTGTATTTAACACGCTGCTGCCAGCGATCAGGTTGGGCATAAAGACTAAGAGAGGCTATGAGAAAAAAAGAGAAAAGGAGAAAAAAAGATTTTTTCATGCGGTTCATTATTCTTTAATTATTTTAAAATAGAGATAAGAAACTGAGAAAAAGAGAAAGGAGAAAAAGCAAATTTTTTTTTATACAATTCGTTGTTTTTTGTTTTATTGTAAAATGATGAATAGAAACGGCAAAGAAACTCTTTTTCTCTTTCAACTCTTAGCTCCTGCTGCCTTGGTCGGTGTCCCCACCGACCACTGTTAGTAGACAGCTTCTTAGCTGCAAAGAAACTCTTTTTCTCC
>JALZIY010000388.1 GCA_030860085.1 Bacteroidota bacterium
GATGAAATGATCTTAGATTGGTAATCGCCTGAAACCTGTAGTGCAAAATTTTTCGGTAGCTTAAAAGTATTATTCAGTTTAAAGAAATAGCTTAAAAACTGGTCAGGATCGACCTGATTTTCTAAATCAATTTTTGCTGTGAAAAAATTAGCATTTGATGTAAGATCCCACCACTTAGTAATTTTGTTTCTGCTGGTTAACTCCAGACCTGTTACATAACTTCTATTTGCATTGATATAGGTGTTTATAAAAACTTGTTTACTCAAAAAGGAATCAAACTGTCTTGATTGAAAACGAGTGATCAGGTCGTTGGTATTTTTAAAATATACTGATGCAATAAAATTGTCCCTGTTTTTGAAAATGGTTGAATAAGACAACTCGAGAGAATTAGTAAATTCCGGGTCAAGATCAGGATTTCCTTTGCTGATGTTGAGAGAGTCTGTATAATCAGTAAAAGGAAATAATTGGAAAAAATTAGGCCTGTTAATTCTGCGGCTATAATTTAGTTGCAAGTCATTTGTTTCATTCAATTTTTGACTTAAGAAAACACTTGGAAAAAAACTAATGGGAAACTCTGTTTTAAAAGTCTGTTTGTAATTTAGGACACCTTCATTTACTGAACTTTCGGCTCTCAAACCCAGTTGGTATCCGAAATTTTTGATCCGATTGGAAAATGTTGAATAAGCTGCATACACCCTGTCTTCATTTTTATAGGCTGTAGAACTGGTTTTGCCTGCTATTATGTAATTCGTTAAACTATTTAATTTACGTATTGAAGTTCTTGCACCAATTTCAAATTTCGAATTCTCACTAACCGGGTTCACATAATCTGTTTGAAATATTAAATTTTGATTATTTCCATTACTATTTTGCAATTGTGCATAGTTTCCGAGAGAAGAGGGATTTGGGCTAGTGCGATTGTTTTCAGTAAGAATATTAGTGTTATTATCATTCCTTCCTTCGTTATACGTTACATCAGCCGTCCACTCGTTACCTGCTTTGGGAAAAATATGTTTAAAGCTCAATTGCGAACCCATGTTCCGAAAATTATTGATAGAGTTAGTGAAACGAAGATTCCGGTAAGAGGTATCGCTGTTTATAAAAATATTACTTGTACCCTCCGGAGACATTCTTCCTCTTGCAAAAGTTCCGGTAGCCGTTATTGTATTCCTGTTGTTGATAAAATAATCAAACCCGGCCCTTCCAAAACCAAACTGTCCATTAAATTCAGTATTATCAAACTGTTGTGTACGGGTATTAATAGCATCAAAGGTGGTTCGGTCTGTAGTTCCTTCGCTGATTGATTTACGCTGATTAAAATTGCCGCTTGCAAAAACATTGATTTTATTTTGCCGGATGTTTATATCACCACCGGCTCCAATCTTGCCACGTGAATCTATATTAGTTCTCAGGTTTCCGCTATAACCAACTCGTTTATTTTTTTTCAAAACAATATTTAAAATTCCTGCAGTGCCACCGGAGGCATCAAATTTTGCAGAAGGATTAGTTATTATTTCTACACTTTCAATCGCATCTGAAGGAATTTGTTCAAGCGTAAGTGTGGTTGGACGTCCATCAACAAAAATTTGTGGCGCGTTATTACGCAGGGATACGTTACCATCAATATCAACAGAAACGGAAGGCACGTTTTTCATTACATCAACAGCTGTTCCACCTGCAGATACGATGTTGCGATCTACATTAAATATCTTACGATCTATCCCCATTTGTAGCAATGGTTTGCCGGCGGCAACAGTAACATTTTCAAGCAACTTATCATCTATTGCTAATTGAATATTGCCAAGGTCTTTATCAAGGGCATTAAGCATTGCAGATGGGTTGTTACCGGAAGGCCGGTCAAAATTTACATTTTGTTCATGCGTTTTATAACCAATGCCGGTAACTCGAAGTTTATAACGAGCCATTGCAGGGACATTTTCAATACTAAAATCGCCATTCGCAGAAGTTAGCATGCCGCCTACTATTACTTCTTTCTTTTGCTTAGCCACTGTATCCATTTTATCCTGTACTAAAACTATAGAGGCGGCATCGATGCCTTTTTTTGAGGCGTCGATTATTTTACCATAAAATCTCCCATTGATCTGTGAACCATTCCCACCGCGGTTGCCGGGCATTTGCGCCATTGATGCAAGAACAAGCAAACAACCTGTCAAAAGAATTAAAACCTTTTTAGAAACTTTCATTTTTATAACTATTTCAATTAGTGTGCAAATGTAAATCAGATGTTTACCGGAAAACGAATGCGTTAACCATAATTAACTTTAAGCCTGTTATAATTTATAAAAGGTTGCGGAGTTCAATGAATGGATATAAAAAATTTACCCCGCAAATTGCGAGGTAAATTTTGGGGTGGGAGACGGGGCTCGAACCCGCGACCCCTAGAACCACAATCTAGTGCTCTAACCAGCTGAGCTACAACCACCAAATCTGAAGGGTAAAAATAATGAAATTGTTATTATCATTTTAGCAATTTATCTTGGCATCAAATTATATTGAATATTTATAGTTGAATATTTTTATCATTGGAAATTGATGTTTGACTTGTTAATAATTTACAAGATTTTTTTCAGCTCATCAAAAACGTTTGTTAAGAAGGACAATGGATTAGAGAACCCTCATTTTTTGCCTTAAATTTGAATTGTATGCCTTGGGCTTTAAAATACTTTATGAATATGAAAAGACTTCCTTTATTACTGCTTATGTTAGCAGGTTTAATATTTCTGGCCTTTAATACTTTAGGTACTGGTACAGCCATTCCTCCTTCAAAATATGAACGCATTTTACAAAGCGTGGGTGAAATACTTACACAGGGGCATTTTAGTCCAAAAGACATCAATGACAATTTCTCTCAGAAAGTGTATAAAAAATATTTTGAGGATATAGATCCTGAAAAGAATATTTTTCTTTCTGAAGATATTGAGAAATTAAAAAAGTACGAAAAGCGTATTGATGATGAAATTAAAGGTGCGCCTGTAGAGTTTTTCCTCGAGGTGAGTAAGATATTTGATAAGCGGGTAGAAGACGCAGCTAAAATATATAAAGACGTTCTGGCAAAGCCATTTGATTTCTCCACTAATGAAACAATTGTAACTGATAGCAAAAAACTACAGTTTGCTAAAAATAATTCTCAGCTTGAAGATTACTGGCGTAAGCGTTTAAAATACCTGGCACTTGATCGTTTTGCAGAGCTACAGGATATAAGAGAAAAGAACAAAGGCAAGGAAGGATTTATAATACAGACTGATGTGGAATTAGAAAAAGAAGCTCGTGGAAAAGTAGTAAAGATCATTAACCGCATGTTTGAGCGGTATCGTTTAAAATTTAATAATGATGATAAGTTTAATGTGTTTGTGAATACTATTACACAAACGATGGATCCGTACACTGAATTTTTCCCTCCCATGGAAAAAAGATATTTTGACGAACAACTAAGTGGACGATTCTCAGGCATTGGGGCATCACTTACCTATGAAGAAGGCAATATTAAAATAGCCAGTTTGCTTACGGGTAGCCCTGCATGGAAATCGCAACAGATAGAAGTGGGAGATTTTATTATGAAAGTGGCGCAGGGAAGTGATAGCGCAACAGAATTAACCGGTTATGTAGTAGAAGATGCTGTGAAACTGATTAGGGGTAAAAAAGGAACTACTGTTACACTTACACTAAAAAAGAAAGATGGAAGTTTAAAGAATGTTCAATTAGTACGCGATGTTATTGAACAGGATGAAACATTTTCCCGCAGTGCCATAATTAATAATGGAACCACTAAAACGGGCTACATCTTCTTACCTGAATTTTATGCCAATTTTGATGATCCTAATGGCAGGCGTAGTGGCGAGGATGTAAAAAAAGAAATTAAAAAATTAAAAGAAGCAAGAGTTGATGGAATTGTAATTGACCTGAGAAGTAATGGCGGTGGCTCACTTTACGATGTGGTACAAATGGTTGGCTTGTTCATAGAAGATGGCCCAATTGTGCAGGTAAAAGACAGAGAAGGAAAGCCAATGGTGATGCGTGATAAAGATAACGCCGTATTGTATGATGGTCCTTTAGCTGTAATGGTGAACGAATTTAGTGCTTCTGCATCTGAAATATTTGCAGCGGCAATACAGGATTATGGAAGGGGTATTGTTATAGGTAGCACAAGTACCTTTGGCAAAGGAACCGTGCAAAGAAGTATTGGATTGGATCCTGCATCAAATTTTATGTCATCTAATTCAGAATTGGGTAGCCTGAAACTGACACTTCAGAAATTCTATCGGATTAACGGTGGTTCCACTCAGCTTCGAGGTGTTACCCCTGATGTAGTAATTCCTGATCAATACGAGTACCTGCGCTTTAGAGAAAGAGACAATGAAAACGCATTGCCCTGGGATGAAATAAACAATGCAGCGTACAAAGTATGGAATGGTGGATTTGATCTGCAGACAATTAAAAACTTAAGCAATTCAAGAATTAGTAATAATCCTGTATTTCAAAAAATCAAACAGAATACAGAATTGCTTTCTAAACATAATGATAAAGAATACTCTTTGCAAATTGATAAGTTTAAAAATGAACAAAAACTTATTAGAAGTGCTGTTAAACAAATTGATACCTTGTTAAGATTAGATAAAGAATTGAGTATTGCTTATTTACAGGAAGATGTTGACCGTCGTTCGAACGACAAGGATAAAAATGACAGGTACAACCAATGGCTGAAAAATTTAAGCAAAGATATTTATCTTGACCAGGCTGTGAAAGTGATTGGCGATATACAAAACCAGCGAAACCTTGCAAAGAGCCCGCTAAATAAGGAAAAACCCGTTAAGAGTTTTTAATTAAAATTATATGAATAGAAAAAGGCCCCGCTATGCGGGGTTTTTTTGTAAATAACGTTCTTCCAATATTCTTTTGTGATGTATAGCATGTCCGACAATTATAAAGCCTAAAGCTGATACATAAATAGAATTATTATTGGCAATGCCTGAAGCCTGTAACTGTTCTTCGTCAAAACTATTAAACATTGCTGCGGAAGATTGCTGAACAGCCTGGAGTTCCTGAACCAGGTCTTCTTTTGACCGCTGATTTGCTTTTGAGGTTATTGCATAAGCAGTCTCGTCAAAGCCGGGTAATGCCACAGTATCCTTCCGTGCAAAGCAAAGTGCCCGGT
>JALZIY010000405.1 GCA_030860085.1 Bacteroidota bacterium
AATAGTGAAGGTTATTCGGGAATGAATTTTCAAAAATTAAAGCTTAGCTTATTATTATTAGCCGGAGCTGTTTTAGCAGCAGCCCTGGTATCAGCTTTCTATTTTACCTGGCGCAGAGCCAGCAAAAATAATTTACCGGTATGGGATAGAACGGCAAGGCTATTAACCATTAATATGCTTATCCCTTTAGTTACCGGAGGCTTACTTATCCTTGCTCTTCTTCGTTACGATGAATGGCGGTTTGTAGCGCCACTAAGTTTAATTTTTTATGGATTAGCATCGGTAAACGGCAGTAAATACACGCTTAGTGATATCCGTTACCTGGGGATATTGGAAATTATCCTTGGTTTAATTAACGCACAATTTATAGGTTATGGATTATACTTCTGGGCGGCAGGCTTTGGCGCACTGCATATTATGGCTTTTATGGTGTTTGTAAAAGGGGTATTGCAATCAAGGCGTTTGTCCATGCTTTTATCAATGATCCTGTTTTTATTATATTCCTATGTATTCACCATTTTGCAATTACAGGACTATGCTTTGTTGCTTGGCAGCATCGGTTTATTTATAACACTGGGAATTGTTATGTATTGCTCCAGGAAGCTTCAAGGGTAACATATTATAAAACAAAATCAAAATTCTATATGGCTAACAATATTCCAGCTTTCTCTTTTCAGGCCTGTTTAAAAAGTTTCAGCTATGTTTATTGGGCAAGCAGTAAAATGACTTTAAATATTGACGACAAAAGTGTAGACTGACCATCACAACTAAAAATGACCGACAGTGAAACAATACCTGCGCCAGGTTCTGGTGGAAATGGATCGCCGATAAAACAAGTATTTAATTTTTTTAAACAGCTATAAACATCTATATGAATATTATTCAAGCTAAACTAAAGGACAGCCTGCTGGCTACAGGCGTAGGGCTGATACCAATTTCTCTCCTGATTTTTTGCATTCCATTTTTCTTTCGTGATAGCGAGAACTTTTTCGGGGTATTCATGGTGAATTTCATTATTTCGGTCGCCTACTTTTTCATCTTGCTTTTTAATAAAAAAATCAAAATAGGCGAGCATAAAAGGCATTATACTTTTTTACTGCTGATCCTGCTCCTGATCAGTGCTTATTCATTAAACCGGGAAATGACGGTTTTTAATACTTCCCCGGCCTGGTTATGCGGAGTACTCATTATCTTATCTGTCAATTATATTTTAAGTATTTTCTCTCGCCAGTTACCGGATTGGATAAAGCTGTTTCAATTTTTTTTAATGGGTATAGCTATTGTCCTTTTCTTTTACTTATCCATTTACCTGTTACCTCTGTATTTTATTAGCACGATAGGTTTGATTGTATTTGGGATAGCCATACATACCTATGTGCCTTTGTTGTTTTCTATTTACACCTGTCTTTTAGTTAATGATTTATCTGATGGTAAGCGAAAGTATTGGGCAAGTTTTGGTTGCGGTATTGTTACCGTAATAGCCATTGTTATTTCTTATACACTTACCTGGAGTGCTGATAAAAAAAAGATAAATCAGGCCTATGTTATGGCTGTGGCTGAAGGTACTGATGATCTCCCCGCATGGATACAAGTCGCACAACGTATCAATCATAATTCTTTTACAGAAAAAATTTTAAAGACTGATCTAGTTTATGCGATGCCTGACTGGAATGATAATTTTTTATGGAGCATACCACAAAGAAATCTTGGAGAACAGCAGAAGATACACGATCCATTAATTATTATGGCTTCATTATTTTCGGGAAAGATTCACCTGAGTGAAAATGACCGTATCAATATTTTAAAATCTCAGTTTGGTGCACGTCATCATGCAGAAGAACGTTTATGGACCGGAAAAGATCTGAGTACACAAAATGTCATTTCATCTGTTCGTGTATGGCCGGAATTTCATCTTGCCTATACTGAAAAGATCATCACCGTATTCAATCATTCTATCAGCCGATGGATGGGAAACCAGCAAGAAGGGATTTATACTTTCCATTTGCCTGAGGGAGCAGTTGCAACCTCGCTCTCCTTATGGATTAATGGTAAAGAAGAGAAAGGAATTTTAACAACAAAAGAAAAAGCTGACGGCGCCTACACCGGTATTGTAGGTGTAGAGAGTCGGGATCCTTCTATGATTCATTGGCAGGAAGGGAACAGGATCACCGTTCGTGTTTTTCCTGTAATGTCGAATGACAGCCGCAGGTTTAAAGTTGGGATAACCAGCCCGCTTCGTAAAGAGGGAGATCAATTAGTATATGATATTATCTGGTTTGTTGGGACGGATGCTTGTTGTGGTGAGGATACTGTTCGTTTTTATTTGAATGGCGTTGCACCTGGAA
>JALZIY010000413.1 GCA_030860085.1 Bacteroidota bacterium
TTTTCTTTTATTAAAGCCTGCAGCCAGATGGCCTTTAAATAATCTATAGTTTTTACCATTGGTAATTGGCGCTGATGTGGGTAAGTAATAAGTTTTATTCCTTTTGCAAAACTCTCTTTTGTTGTAAGCGGAAAAAGATGTTGCGAAATAATAAGATTGGGTCCAGCCATCGTATAACCATCCGGAGAATACCCGCCAGTCAATGTAATTTTTATACCGGAATCGGAAAGTTTATTTTGATCAATGAGTGTATTAATTATTGAAATAAGTTCTTCCCGCTTTTTTGAAACTATTAATTGCATTTGCGCTGCAGAATGGTAAAAACGATTCAAATGATCTTCTAAAAAAACTGGCTTGTCATCAATGATTTTAAAAAAATCAAAGATGCCATAACCACGTTGAATGGATAGATCACTAACATGTAACATGGCTTTTTCTTCCGGCAGAAATTCATCGTTTAAATAAATCCATTTAGGCATGATGAATTATTTTAAATGTTTCGTGTAAAAATCTAATGTCCGCTGCCAGGCTAATTTAGCTGCAGCCTCATTATATCGTGCCGGTGAAGTATCGTTATGAAAGGCATGATTAGTGCCTGGATAAATATATAGCTCGTAAGGAGTATTATTTTTCTTAAGCGCTTCTTCATAAGCAGGTATTCCTGCATTTATCCGTTCGTCTAACTCGCCATAATGCAGTTGCACAGCACCTTTTATTTTAGTTACATCTTCTGCTTTTGGTTGGCTGCCATAAAAAGCAACTGCAGCTTTCATTTCTGGTAAATTCACAGCCAATTGGTTAGCCATGGCGCCGCCCCAGCAAAAACCTACGCAACCAAATTGTTCGTTACAATCTTTGCGGGTCTTTAAATAATCAAACCCCTTTAAGAAATTTTGAAGATTTTCTGCTGCGACCAATGTTGAAAACATCTCTCTTGCTTTATCAGTATCTGCAGGAGTGCCACCTTGCGGAGACAGTGCATCAGGCGCTATTGCTAAATAACCTGCTTTTGCAGCACGGCGTGTCACATCTTCAATATGTGTATTTAATCCACGATTTTCATGTATCACCATAACCGCAGCATATTTTTTTTCTTTTTTTGGACGTGCTATGTAAGCACTCATATTGCCATTGCTGCCTGCATAATTAATTTTTTCTGTAAACAATTCATCACCTGCTGTTTTATTTACAGGTGCGCAACTTTCCAACAGAGGCAGCACAGTCATAGCCGCAGCCATACCACCTGTAAGTATGGTCAGGCGGCGCAAAAATTCCTGGCGGGTAAGTGGTTTATGGGTATACTCGTCATATAAATTAATAATCTGCTGATCCATATAATAATATTTATGTGATTTTTAAAGTTACCGAAAACCGTATGAATCACTCATGTAAAAAGAATGATCGCGTATAAGAAACTTAGTATGAAATAGAATTTCTTATTCTTTCGTCATTGTAAACGTACCGTTACCGGTAGAACTTCCATTTGTTCCCCTCGTGCCTTTAATAATTTTATTACCGCTTTGAAGCGTTCCTTGTAAGCTGCGATTTACTGATACAGTTTGAAAAGTATAGGTAGCATTAAATAAAGCTCCATTGATTGACCACGTGCCAACTGCACGATTGGCAGAAGGTGCATCAGGTGTTTGTCTTGCATCGTGAACGATTATTTCTCCATTTTCTTTTAGTTCCCATGCCTGTAAAAGATTTTCAGTTGGCATATGAGGCGGAGAGCTATAATTGCCTTTCCATATGCCGGCTAACGTTTTTATTGAAGGGTTTGTCGTTTCTTCTTTTTTGCAACCAGAAAGGCTTAAAAAGAAAATGATAAAATAAAAGATGTTTTTCATACCCGGAATTCTCTACAAAGTAAGTTTGGATAAAGTTAAGTTGATGTTAGTAAAAGCTTACTTTCCTCTATAATGTTTCAACGAATTCTAAACATTTAATTTTAAAAATCAAATCACTTTTTTTGAGTGTTTTATATCTCGCGGATGTGTGAAGTATGAATAAAAGAAAATAAAAAGCCCCAGCAATGCTGAAGCTTTTAAATAGAATAAGCAAATGTCCTTATTTTTTCCTTGTATATTTTATTTCCATCATTTTAAATTCTTTACCATCAGGGCCGTTGCCAAACATTTCCATCATCTGTGTATTATCATCAATAATTTTAAATGTTTCCCGAATTTCCATCTGTTTTCCATTTCCTGCGACCGGGTCAACAACTTTACCTTTTAATGTTATTGTTTTACTGGCTTCATCCCACGGTCCTTCCATTACCATCATCCCCGATCCCATATTGTCTATCCAGGTGTTGATGAAAACTTTTTTTGCATTATCATAAGCAAGAGTGCTTATGCCTTCAAAAGGCTGTCCCATCATATTGCCTGTATGATTAGATACCTGGTAGCGGCCACCCATTACCATTTTATTTTGGGAGGTTGATTTGCTTTTTTCAGGTGGCATACCAGGTTCGTGCCACATGGTTACATCACCAGTCCAGGTACCGTTCCACGATGACATCATTTTATGTACGTCACCTGGTGTCATATAAGCTTGCCAGTTTTTCATCATCGTGGCAGAATCAGGCATAGCTTCGTTTGCAGTGGTTGACGCAGTAGATGTAGTTGTGGTGTCAGCACTTTCTTTAGTATCTGTTGTTTCTGTTTTGTCACCATCATTACAGGCAAATAAAAGAAAGGCTGTACAGAGAGTAATGGTTATCCGTTTCATAAAAAAAAATTTTACTAAATGTAACAAAAAACACTTTAATAAATAATACAGAATTGTCTTAATGGTAAAGGGGGATCAAAATGGATTGGATTCGTTTTTAATTAGCTTAGTGTTTATGAAATTGGCCAGCCTTATAATTTTCTCTTTTTTAGTATATACAGCTACAATGGGGCAAAATAAAGTCATAGCAGACATTATCAATTTTGAGAACAGCAAAGGTGTGTGCCAGGCCTGTTTATTCAATAATAGTGCATCTTTTAACGGCGAAGGCGGTAAACCGTTTCAGTGTGTGGAACTTTCGATAAAAGGTAAAACAGTTCAAGCAGTTTTTGAAAATATACCCCCGGGAACTTATGCTTTATTTATACTGCATGATGCAAATAGTAATAATAAAATGGATAAAAACTGGTTGGGTATCCCAAAGGAAGGATACGGCGCTTCGAGGAATAAATTGCCTTTTGCAAAAGCCCCTGGTTTTAGAGAAAATCAATTCACAATTAGAGAAAATACTATCACCCGGTTTACCATACGTCTTCGAAATCTGTAACCTTGAATTAGAATTTAAAAAAATAACTTAGTAAACTTAACATCAGTTTTTTCGGTTGCTATTTCCCATTGCTTTTTAATAATATTGGCTTCTATTTTTTTATTTTGAGCCATTAATGCCTGATGTAATCCAAAAAGCGACCAAACATTTTGTGCATTTTGATTTAGATCTTTCTTAAATGTATTTTCTGCATTACCCCATTGCTTTGCCTCTACATAAGCAGCACCCAAATATTGTTTTGGATTTAGTAACCAATCGCGGGGTTCATTATACACCATTTTTTCTTCTATAGAAGCCGCCTTTGAAAAATGTATAATGGCTTCCTGCAGATTATTTTCTTTCATCAATATAAATCCTTGCAGTAATTCATTGGCAACCTTTGCTCCTTCGACTGGAGGAGAAAAAGGCCCAAATGGAAGTGTAAGACTTGTATCCCCCGTTAAATTTTGTAATAGCTCCAGTTGTTCTTTTGCGTTAGCTATATTATATGTAGCTGCGTCTGACATACCCTTTCCTAAATGATAAATAATGTTTGCGTAAACATGATGATCTACAGGCTTTTTCATTTGTTGTAAGCTTTCCCATTTGCTAAAGTGAATGTTGGTCAACGTGGGAGTCATATAAATATATTGCACTGCAGGTCCCATAGGCGCTGGCAAGGATAGCATTGAGGTGTCAAATTTTTTTTGTAGCTCATTTGACCAATTTTTAGCATAGGCATAGCGGCCAGCCATTAATGCAGAATTCACCTGCATGTGAAGATTATGCCATTCGTATAAGAAAACATTTTGTTGAACAGCAGGAAATAAACTGCTGTATTGATTATATCTTTTAACTGCTGCTTCGTTAACATCCATTCCTTTATTGTACTGCCCGGTGCGTAAATAAATATGCGATGGCATATGCACCATGTGAGAAAGCCCGGGCGTTAATTTGCCTAATCTATCAGCACTTGGCAAAGCGTATGCTGCAAATGGCGAAGGCTCCATTACATGTATGTAATAATGATTTGCGCCCGGATGATTTGGTGACTGTGCTAATAGTTTTTCTAACACTGACCGGATGAGAGGTGTCCAGCTTTTTGGTGTTCCATTGTTATTCCACAGATCCCATGGATGTTGAAGCATGAGCGCATCAGCGTATAAAGCAGCAATATCCGGATGATTTGTGTATTGTTTATATAAGTTTTGCATTGCATCAACATAAGCCTGGTTAAGTTTTTCCCTGGTTTGAGTTGAGTCGGCAGAATAACGTTTATTCATGGCTGCTATCAGAGCTTTTTCCATTGCAGGAGCATTGGTGGAAAATGCTATTGCTTTTTGTACTGCCTCTAACGCTTCCGAAGCCACACTGTAGCCAACATCATTAATATTTGGTCCATATGCTAATGCCTGTGCCCACCAGATCAATGGATTATTTACATCAAATTTTGCCGCCTTTTTAAAAGAGGCTAGCGATTCAAT
>JALZIY010000034.1 GCA_030860085.1 Bacteroidota bacterium
GCAGGCGATGGTGGCGGTTATTTAGTATATGCAGGAAAACCTGCAGGACTTAAAAACATTGAACAAAGTTGGACCGGTCAGTTTATATAATATTTTTACCCCATTAATACAATCTGAAAAAAATTCAATATCCATTTGGATTTTACAAATGGATGAGTATATTTGTTTTCTCTTCCAATTCTGTACTCCAATCCTCTAAAATTCTAAAGTTATCATCCTCTTCTTCCTGTGGTCAACACAACTCTTTTAATGTTTATAATTTAAATAAAGCTCATTTGCTGTGGCATGAAATATGTAATTATATTCGTTGCTCATGTTGCAGATAATCCATTCCTTTGAATTTCATAAATTATCCCTTCCTGTGGTAAACAAATTTATTGTTAACCATTTATAATTATTAATTTATGAAAAAAGTTTTTACCCTTATTGCCTTTACATTTATTTTAGCTATCAAGTCATTTTCACAATGTACTCTTTCTCCTGGTGCTTGTACTCCAGCTACTGAAACGTTTGATGCTTCTGCCAACGGGTTTACCGGAGATTTCAGTTTTACATCAACAGGAGGTAATGGAAGATTGATATCCACTCCCTTTTCGAGTGGAACAATAAAAAGGCTAAAAACACCAACACTTTTTTTGGCTGCAAATGCCACTACCCTTAGTGTTACATTTACCATAGGTGGAAATGCTACTGTCTCAGGTTTTACTCTTTCTGCACAAACAAGTACTGCTCCGGGTGCACCTTTGACAACACTTTGTTCTTATAACACGCCTCTTGTTTCTGGAACAACTTATTGTTTTACTACTACCAATGTTTCTTCAATTGTGGAAAAAAGATTTATCCTGGTATTTGATTTCACTATAACAGGATCTGGTGGCCAAACGATCACTTTTGATAACTTTGGTACAAATGCGGCTGGAGACCAAATCCCGCTTCCGGTTAAATTTGCCAATGTAAAAGCATTTAAAAAACCAAGTGGAATTGAAATTTCTTTCTCTAATCTTACCGAAAGCGATGTAGTAAATTATAGCATTGAGCGTTCAGCAAAGGGGCAGCAATATTCATCCATTAAAGAATTAGCTCCAACTAAAAATGATGGTAGCAGTGCAGACTATAGCTTTACTGATGCACAACCACTAAGCGGCAATAATTTATACCGCATCAAATCAGTTGAAACAAATGGTAAGATTTCTTATAGTGGCGTGGCAAGAGTAGATTTAGATGCAAAGGGTCTGGCATTAACCATTGCCCCTAATCCTGCAAAGGCGACAGAGTTGGGACTGCAGATCACAAATCTCCCGGCAGGTAATTATAAAATCCGCATCTTTAATAATAATGCACAGGTGGTAGGTGAACAATTATTAAAACACAGTGGTGGTTCATTCAGCCAAATCTTACCACTCAATAAATTACAGGGAGGCATGTACTACCTGGAGTTAAATGGAGCGGTAAAGATGCAAAAGCAATTCATTGTACAATAAAGATCAAATCCATATAAAACTAAAAAGAGGCTGTCTCAAAAGTGAGACAGCCTTTTTATTCAGATCCCTCTAATGATGGAATCAATTTTATTTAAGCGATTCTAAAAGCCCTTATTTTACTTTTGAAACTTCATCCTTTGGTGCTCTGTATGCAGCTAATAAGTATTATTTATTAGGGTAGCTTTTTTTGCACTCATTTCCAAATGCAATATCTAAAAAAACTTTTAGGAAGGTAAATAAGTTAATGGAGAATATTATGTTGAGCAATGCTTTCAGAATTAGTCAGTGTTGCTCCAGGAAAGTATAATATTCAAATTGTTTTTAAATAATTTAACTATTGCCTGACAGGCAAAATAATATGAAAAATTGCGCCTTCATTTTCTTTCGCCTCCACATATATCTCTCCGTTGTGGTTAAGAGCAATTTTACGGCACATAGCCAGGCCAATCCCCGTTCCCGCAAATTCAGTCCTGGCATTTAAGCGCTGAAAAATAGTAAATACCTGTTCTGCATATTGCTGATTAAAACCGATGCCATTATCTTTAACGATAAGTTTTACATATTCTTTTTCCTTTTTTAAGTTTGGGTATTGATTAAGTTGTACATCACTTAACATGCTTGTGGTAATATCGATGACAGGAGGAATATCTTGTTTTGAAAATTTAAGTGCATTCGCAATGAGGTTATTGAAAAGCTGGTTCATTTGCAGCGGAATGGCTTCAATTATAGGGAATGGGTCATAGTTGATGACCGCTTTTTTTTGAGTGATCAGCAGATCAAAATCCATTAAAACATTTGCTACAATTTCATTCAAATCAGTTTGTACATAAGAGCTGCTATCCTTTACCGTATGCGAATAATTGAGCAAGTCATTTATCAATATCCTCATTCGGTCGGCTGCATTTGAAATTTTGTTAAGATCTGCTTTTACATCTTCGCTAAGCAATTCCTTTTTTCTATCATGGAGGAGTCCTGCAAAGGTCTGTATTTTGCGCAACGGTTCCTGTAAATCGTGACTTGCTACGTAGGTAAATGCTTCAAGTTCTTTATTAGCAATCATTAAGTCTACTGCCCTTTTTTC
Organism: Bacteroidota bacterium; assembly: GCA_030860085.1. Classification (GTDB taxonomy): domain Bacteria; phylum Bacteroidota; class Bacteroidia; order Chitinophagales; family Chitinophagaceae; genus Flavisolibacter. The sequence goes on from JALZIY010000034.1 coordinate 2,563, forward strand.
TTTCTCTTCATTTTGAAATACAAGCTCTTTGTTAGCAATGATCAATTCTGCTCTCCGTTTTTCTTTTTCTTCACTTTGAAAGGCAAGCTCCTTATTTGTATTTTCAAGTTCTATATTTTTCTGCTCCAATTGTCTTGTCTTGAGTTTTAATTCTTCCTGATTTTTCTTTTGAATGGTAAGATCTGTAAGAATAATACTTAAAACAAAAATGTTATCCAGGAAGAAAGTGTTTGCAGTCATCAACACAGGTATCGCCTTGCCATCGTTTGCATGGATATAAATTTCCTCCTTTACAGCATTCTCTCCTTTTTGTTTAAACAAGTTTTCAATTCGCTCTTTAGAAGTTTCGTCAATAAACTTTTTGAATTTTGTTCCTGTTACCTTTTGTAAAGGCAGGTTTACCATATTTGCAAAATATGAATTGCAAAATAAAATAGTTCCATCTTCATTAAGCGTTACCGCACCTTCAGGCATTTTCTCAATTAAGATTCTATAGATTTTATCTGCTGTTGCATCTGTGAGAACTTTAAGGTTTTTTTTATCAGCAATAACTAACGCATCAATACTTCCGGTTCTAATTGCATCAATAGATTCCTTTGCTTCCAGCAATTGCTGCTGCAGCACTGCATTTTCTTTGTTTAACCTTTCGGTTTCTTCTAAAAGCTGATTAATATTTTTCACCATGTATTTTAATTAAATAAGGTCAAGTCCTTTGAGAACCTTTTCAACATCCGACAGATCTCCGATAAGTCTTTCTTCCGGTAATGGCAATTTTTTTATCAGCACCGGCACTGCAATTATATCTTCCGAAAGCGCTAAAGATGGCTGCTGGTAAATATCAATTATATCTAATTCATACCTGCCTTTTAAATATTTCTCACAAACAGCTTTAATATTTACTACAGCAAGGGCAGAGTTTGGTAAAATACCGGTAACAAATAATTTCAGAATATATTTTTCTCCTCCGGCACTTTCAGCCTCTTTGATTTTTGTTATTTCGGCTATTTTTTTTGACATTGTAATCAGCTTATTTTTTGAAATAAACATTCAATCAATTTTGAATTATGTTGTATTTCCATAATTCCGTTTTCTCAATTATCTTATTCTTTAGGTTGCTTTAAATTTTCACGATCCTTCCTTTCCTTTAGGGAAATGGGGCTTAACGTAATTCCTTTATTTGAAATATTAAAATCTAATATCATTTTGGAGTGGGACATGCCTCTCGACTTCATAACGGTACAGGTTCGTTTGCGTTCATTTTCGAACTCTGCATCCTGAACCAGTATCCATGTATCTACCATTGATGAAATTCCTTCATCGCTTGGGTTTCGTTCTATTAACTTCTCTGTGATAGCTGCAGTAAAGATCACTGTTATTTGCTCAGTTTTTAAATAATCTACAAACCTTGTGAGCATTAACCTGATACCGCTATTAGGGCCTTCGGACATTACATTGGTGATGGGATCCAGAATAATAACAGTAGGTTTTAATTCTTTTATGATGTTCTTAATATAAATAAAATGCAATTCAAGATTCTGTAAAGTAGGTCTTGAGGAATAAAATTGCAAGTGGCCTGATTTAATAAACGGATCCACAGAGATCCCGATAGATTGCATATTTCTTATTACCTGGGCGGGCGGTTCTTCAAAGGCGCAATAAAGACAGTGTTTCTTTTCTTTACACACGTTAACTGCAAATGCAGCAGCAATGCTCGTTTTTCCAGTGCCGGCCGTCCCTGAAACCAGTATGCTGCTTCCAACGTAATAACCTTTTTTACCCAGCATTTCATCCAGGTCTCTAATGCCTGTAGAAATTATTTTTGAACTTACTTTTTGTTCGAGCGGTTCACTTATAATAGGAAAAACAGTTATTCCATTTTCTTCAATAGTAAAAGGATATTCACTGCTGCCATGGATAGAACCACGGTATTTAATAACCCGTAGGCGCCTGGTTGCAACCTGGTCTGTTACCCGGTTATCCAATACTATTACGCAGTCGGCCACATATTCCTCCAATCCATGGCGTGTAAGAAAAGTGTCTCCTATTTCTGCGGTAATTATAGCCGTTACTTTTTTTTCTTTTAACCAGGAAAAAAGTCTTCTAAATTCTGAACGGAGTATTTTATAATCGAGACCGTACGTAAGCGTGTCCAAAGAATCAAGTACTACACGCTTCGCCTTTACCTTATCAATTGCCTGTCCAAGTCTAACAAATAAGCCTTCAATATCATATTTGCCTGTTTCCAGAACATTCCGGTTAAGCTGTATATGCTCCAGGTATATTTGATTATTGGCAAGATGTTTTTCCACGTCAAAGCCTAATGATTTTACATTCAGCACCAGTTCATCCGTTTTTTCTTCAAGCGCCATAAATACAGCGGGCTCATCAAATAATACGATCCCTTTTACAAGGAATTCCATTGCCATGATCGTTTTTCCGCATCCCGTGTCACCCAACAAAAGTGTAGGACGGTTTTTGGGTAAACCGCCTGTTGTAACATCATCCAGCCCTTTAATACCGGTTGGAGATTTAGGGAATTTAAAATTGGATGCTTTTGATTTGTCAGTTTTTTGCATTGGTATAATTATTTTTAATGCGATATAAATATCAAACCTGCCTTTTGTTTGATTCCTAAATATTTTGGTGATGCCTTTGTGATTCCCACGATTTTATTGGCGTTTATCACGCAGAAGATATCAATTATTTCTGCCTTGACAGCACTAACAATTTTGCTATCATAAGTGGAGGATTATGCACAATGAATTGTACTTAAACTCATCATTAGCTTATTTAAAACTAACTCATTTTGATGAGGTATTTAAGCGTAGTTTTACCAGCCTTGCTCTGAAAATCCATGGCTATTTTAAAACCACTTAAATGAATAAGGCCAAAATATTTTTTATTGTAGATAATGATATCGGGCAACTGATGTAAATAGTTCGGTTTTACCCCTAAGATGCACAATGTCCATTGCCTCATTCAACACCACACCGACAGGAGCGTTTTGCTGAACATAATATCATCAGCCTTTTTTTGAAAGTCGGTGTGCAGGTTTTCGCTTTATATCAGTTGTGACAAAAAATTAAAAGCTTATTTCAGGTGTTTTGCTTTTTGTCCAATAATTGACTATTTGTATTAATGATTGCTTTAACTCTTCAAAACTATGTTCTTTTATAAAAAAACCGTGACCAGCTAAATCATAAGATTTTTGAATTTGAGATTGCGATGCTGTAGTTGACCAGAAAATAAAGGGGATGCTTTTATTATTAATAGAAGGGTTTTCTATTAATTTCTTTTTTAATTCAAAGCCATTCATTTTTGGTAGATTAACATCACATAGGATAAGAAAAGGTTTTATTTTTTCTGATTTTAAATAATGCAAAACTTTTTCACCATTTTCAAAAAAAACTAAAGGATGTGGTAAATTTAATTCTTCCCAGGCAGCTAGTAATAGTTGCCTATCATCCATATCATCATCTACTATTAAAATTGGTGCATTATTCATCTTTAGATTTTAATGAAGGTATAATTGCAGCTTTCTTTGGAGTTGCTTTGATACAGATAATATACCAAATCTTTAAAAGTACCTTTAATTGTTGACTGTTTGATATTTAACTTCATCATTCAGAGTATCTTATACTACCTAATTACATGATGTCTGTTTTAAAACGCAGTTTTAGCAGTAGAGCTTTTTAAAAAAATTCAGGTTCACTTCTAAGAAATATAAGATAATGGATAAAGTCAAAATATTTTTCCTTGTTGATGATGATGTTGATGACCATGAATTTTTAAGGATGCGCTGAAAGAAGTTGACTCCACTATAGAGTTTGTTACTGCTGTAAATGGAGATGAAGCATTGCAAAAATTAAAAGGATGGATCGGCCCCTTACCTGATTTTATTATTTTAGACCTGAATCTTCCGGACATGAATGGCAAGAAATGTTTGGTTGAAATAAAAAAGAATAAAGTTTTTAACGATATTCCTGTTGTAATGTATTCTACTGCGGCTGAAAAAAAAGTGATTGAAGAAATGGAGGGTTTAGGTGCTGATTATTTTATTTCAAAACCTAATAACGTTTCGCTACTCTGCGATTCCCTCAGGTATTTGCTTTCTGTTGATTGGGAGAAGAAGCCTGTTATGTGAATAGTCAATAGTTAATTAATTATTCAAATAAACGATCAAATAGTTTTGTACTAACGTTATTACGCTACTGCTAATTAATGCCTCTCCCTTTTGTCACCATGTTGAGGTACGAAATATCCTGTATATCATGCAATTCTTCATTGAATGCCTCATGAATGACAAACGTGAAAGTCACCAGAGATTAGCACCCGTTGTTAGTATTTATGATCTATACTTTCATTTCATTAAAAATAATCTTCATTTTTTTTGTTTAAAACACGTAGTTATACGAGGCGGTTTTAAGTTTATTCTTCGATGGTTGTGTCGATAGTTTACGTGCTATGCAGTATTTACCATAATAAAAAAAAAGGGTATTAATGCAATTGTTCATTTTGTGCGTGTCATATATTTTTGCGTCCGAAGTTGATTGATAGCAAAAAAGTATCCAAGTATCCGAAAAAACCAAAACGTCCATATTCAAAGAAAACACCGTCCAAGAAGAACATTAAATTCTAATCCTAAGAACAAAACCAACTGTTAAAAAATCCAGTATCAATCAACTTCTTTCTTTCCAAGATGCTTTGAAAACTAAATGATCCATTCCCAAAGAAGACGAGCCCCGTTTTAATCCACACGTAAGAAAAATCAAATCCAAACCTTTTGAAAATCGTTAAACCTTAAAAGACTTTAACCTATCACTGCCTCCAATTCAATCAAATGACGAATTCTTATCCTCCTGCTTAGCTCCGTATTATAGTACTGGCAGGAGGAAAGTGATAGTGAATCTATGTTCGCTGATCTATTGCCGTGGGAAACTCGCTTTCAACTCTTTTTCTCCTTTGATCTCTTAGCTTATTAATCCGGTTTTTTACCGTCTAAAAAAGTATTGATAGTGCTAATCTGTGCCTGTTGATTATTATCGCCGGCTTTTACAGAGTAATTACTGTAAAAATCTTCTACGCTGGCTGTCTGATTATAAAATTCCATATTGCGGCGGATGTAAGCCGGTACTGCTTCAAACTCATTATTTGGGTCGGCTGCATTAATATTAAACGACAGGTTGCGCAATTTCTGTAGTCTTTCTGCAGCTTTACGTTTTTCCTCCCCGGCTGCGTCCTGCAAAGCAGGGTCATCTGCCGGGAAATTTGCCGGAATTAGAGTTTGTGTTGCCGTTGGCTCATCCGCCGCGGGAATGTCATTCCGTATTACCAACTGCATGCTGAAGGTTTCTTCTTCTTCAATCTTTACAGCGGGTGCCGGAACCGGTTCTTCAGCAGATTTAGAAGTAGAAACTTCAGGTTTTGAATCTGCGTAAATATTGGATGGTCTGGCCAGATAACCTCCTGACGCTGCAGGGGCTGGGAAAGTATTTTCGTTCTGTATTTTTAATTTGATATTACCAATGACGGATTGGCGTAATTGGTCAAATTTATCGTTTAATTTTTGTTTTTTCTGTTCGAGCTCTCTTTTTTCTTTTTCAGCTTCTGACTCCTCATTTTCTTTTAGCTTTAATTGCAACACTACTGGTAGGTCATTGCTTTCTTCTTTTGCAGGAGACGCTTCCATAAAAGGCAGGTCTATTTGTGCGTCTATCGTCTGTGGCATGGGCATTTCATCTACTATCTTCGGCACCATAGCATCGGCTAAAACTTTTTTTGGCTGAGGCGCTGGTTTTACTTCTTCCGCACCCAATACCATTATTATTTTTTCTTCGCATTTCTGTTCTGCTTTTGGTGCCTGTGGCATCGCAAATGGATTTTTATGCTCAAAGCCGGTAGCAATTAAAGTAATTCCAATTTTACTACCAAGCGTATTATCATAACCTAATCCCAAAATGACATCTGTATTTTCGCCGGCCTGGCTTAATAAATAATTCTGAATAATTTCTACTTCATCCATCGTAAACTCATGTTCACCTTCGGCAGAGTTGATGTTAATTAAAATCCACTTAGCACCACGAATATCATTGTCATTTAACAGTGGTGAGTTCAACGCTTCTTCAATGGCTTTTTGTGCACGATCTTCTCCTTCGCAGGCTGCATTACCTAAAATAGCTACCCCACCATTTTTCATCACGGTGCATAAATCTGCAAAGTCAACATTGATTTGACCGGTACTATTAATTACATCGGTGATGCACTTGGCAGCAGTTGCCAATACATTATCTGCTTTTGCAAATGCCTCACGCATTTTTAAATTACCAAACTGGTGACGCAGTTTATCATTACTAATAACAAGAAGCGTATCAACATAATTTTTTAAATTCTTAATTCCTTCTTCTGCCTGCAATTGACGCTTTTTGCCTTCGTAAGCAAATGGTGTGGTAACAATAGCAACGGTTAGTATACCCAGGTCCTTACAAATTTTTGAAATAATGGGTGCACCACCCGTACCAGTGCCACCGCCCATGCCCGCAGTAACAAAAGCCATTTTGGTATTTACTTCCAGTATGCCTTTTAGTTCTTCCAGCGACTCTTCTGTTGCCTGGCGGCCAATTTCCGGATTAGCGCCAGCACCTAAACCTTGTGTGAGATGAGGCCCTAACTGTACTTTGTTTGGAACATTGCTTTGTGCTATTGCCTGGGCATCTGTATTGCAGATGATAAAATTGACGCCTTCGATGTTTTGACTGAACATGTAGTTTACTGCATTGCTGCCACCGCCGCCAATACCTATTACTTTTATTATGGACGATTTTTCTTTTGGGAGATCAAAATGTATCATGAATTTAGAATTATGAGTTAGGAAATAGAAATTGACAATTGTCAATTGTCTATTATAGCTTATGGTCTTCTTCTTCTTTAAAAATTTCAATTAAACTGGTTTTAAACTTACCCCAGAAACCCGGCATGTTTTTACGATTTAATCTCAAAGTATCAATTGCCTCCGTTGCCATCTCTACTTCGTCAGTAGTTTTTAAACCAGGAGGAACATCAAGGTGTGCAAACGTTTCATCAAAATGTTTTCGATTATGTTCGTAATCATCATAACCTTTTAAGATCAATCCAAGGCAAGTAGAGTAGGTAGGCTTGGCTAATTCTTCTATATGTCCCGAAGCTAAGTGCTCAGTTGGCAAACCAATTCGTGCATTTAAACCTGTTACGTATTCTGTTAGTTGAATTAAATGTTTTAATTGAGACCCTCCGCCTGTTAAAATAATTCCACCATTCAGCATTTTATTATCTAAACCAACCTGTTTTAAATGATAGGTAACAAAATCCATGATCTCACTCATTCTGGCTTGTATAATGTTTGCCAAATTTTTTACGCTGATTTCTTTTGCAGGCATACCGCGTAAGCCAGGAATAGTGATAAAAGCATTGGCCCTGGCTTCGTTTGATAATGCACTGCCAAACTGCACTTTCATTTGCTCGGCCTGGGTTTTTAAAACGCCCAGGCCTGTCTTAATATCATTGGTAATATTTTCTCCGGCAAAAGGAATAACAGCCGTATGCTTTAAAATGCCTTCATAAAATACAGCCAGGTCAGTCGTACCACCACCTATGTCAACGATGGCTACACCTGCTTCCATATCTTCCTGCGCCATAACAGCGGCGGAAGAGGCAAGCGGTTGCAACACAAGATCCTTAGTCGTCAGACCGGCTTTTTCAACCGAGCGGTTGATGTTACGGATTGCATTTTTATCACCGGTAATGATATGAAAATTGGCGCCCACTTTTACACCACCATATCCAATTGGGTCAGGAATGTTTTGAAAATTATCAACCGTATATTCTTGCGGAATAACATCAATTATCTGATCGCCAGCAGGGATATAAGTTTTGAACTGGTCAGCCACTAACTGATCAATCTCCACCTGCGAAATTTCATTGTCGGTATTGTGGCGCACAATATCGCCACGGGTTTGCAGGCTTTTAATGTGATGACCGGCGATGCCTACGTACACTTCGCTCACCTCTAAATTAGGATTAGAGGCATAGCAATTTTCCAGCGCTTGCCTGATTGCTTTAATGGTTTCATCAATATTAAGCACCTGCCCATGCTTTACACCATTTGAGTTTGCCCGGCCAAATCCCAAAACTTCCAGCTTGCCATACTCGTTTTTGCGACCGGCAATCACAGCAATTTTGGTTGTCCCGATGTCGAGCCCAACAATAATAGGTTGCTCGTTGTTCATGTTATGTTGTTTTTAGTTGTTTGCAATTTTGGGCTAAGAGGCTAAGAGAAGAAAAAAGAGAAAAAGAGTTGAAAGAAGGATTTTACTTTTATCTCTCTTTGTCTTTTAACTCAAAATTTTTCTTCTCTCTTTATCCTTTTCTTTTGATCTCTTAGCTTCTCTTTTTTCTTTCTTTTTTTTCTTCTCTTAGCTTTTATTCTCCTTTTCTCTTTTTTCTTCTCTTAGCTATAATTCTTCATCCCTTCTTTGCATTACTGCCTTAGGCTTTGGGTCTTCTTTTTTCTTTTTAACTGTTATTTGTTCATGAGATGGAGATTTAGCTTTCAATGAATTCGAGCCTGATCTCACAGGATTAGGCGTTTGTTTTTTTACAGGTATATATTTTTGTGTGGCCGTATCATTTCTTACTAAAAAATTATGAGGTTCCATAGTGATCAAACTATCTTGTAAAGTCTGCAACCTTGTCCTCTCCATCAACTCCTTAATATTCTTTTGGAGTTGAATGGAATCAATTGCAGAATAGTTGTTTTTTTTAATGCCCAATAACTGGCCTTTATACTGCACATCCAGGACCTTATACTTATCTAAGCCCGCTTTCGCAGCTACTTGTTTATAATAGATCATCAACTTTGCCAGTTTCTCTTCCAACTGTTCTCCGTTTCCAATTCTTATCACATGGTTTCCCACCAACGGTATCAATTCAAACTTGCGGGTTGAGGTAATATCTACCTGGGCTATTTGAGACCTCCAAAAAGAATGACCTGAGAAATATTGGATAATTGCAGTTAATTCTTTCAGCAACAGGCTATCCTTTCGACCTAACTTTTTAGCTTTTGTAAAATTTGTAACTACTGTAAGTCTTAGTGATGAATCATCAAGTAAGGGCATTCTTTTCCCTGCACTGTCAATATAAAAAGATGAACCTGAAGTGGTAAACACTCTTGCAATGGGTTCTCTTTCAAATACTATAATATGCAACACATTTTTACTGTCAAAATAGAGATCCGCATCTCTTATCCATGATCCCTTCTCCAGTTTTCTTTCTAATTGTGCCAGGTTAATTTCAGTTACCTGTTTATTGATCAAAATGTTTTTTGAATCCTGGAGTTGTTGTAAAATATCATCCTTGTCTATATATGACTTATCGCCGACACTTTTGATGTTTACCACTACTTGTTTGCACAATTGCTTTTTTTGTTTGCGGTTTGAAGCAGCCAATAACAGAACCATACCACTGCCCACTAATAACCAGGCAGTAACCAGTAATATATTTTGTATGATTGTCTTGCTTTTCACTTATGCTCGTTGAATAATTTCTTTTACTGGTTGTACTAGTGCATCAATATCGCCTGCACCGGCAGTAATGATCACCTCGCCAAATTTTTTATCAATGTTTTTATTTTTTGCCCATTGCAAAAGCTCTTCTTTACTTAATAATTTTTTTTGACTGCTGATCTTATTATATATTATCTCACTGCTTACACCTTTAACCGGTAATTCACGGGCCGGGTAAATTGGGAGCAAGATCACCTCATCTGCTATCGATAACCTGCTTGCAAATGCATCTGCAAAATCCCTCGTGCGTGTAAACAAATGCGGTTGAAAGATCACAGTGATCTTACGTTGTGGAAATAACGTTCTGGCACTTTTTAATAAAGCTTTTAGTTCCTCAGGGTGATGAGCATAATCGTCAATAAAGATGGGATACTCATACTCACCTTCTTTTTTTTGCTTTGGCGGAATAATATATTCGAATCTTCTTTTTACACCCTTAAAATCAGCCACAGCCATTTTAATTTTTTCATTTGCTATTTCCAATTCATTTGCTACAGTAATAGCAGAAACCATATTTTCTACATTGTGCATGCCCCCAATTTTTAGCTCTATATTGGAAAGCATTGTATTTGGTAAATGCACATTAAAAACATAACCCCCTTCTTTTACTTGTATTTCGGATGCATACGCATTTGCCGCTTCATTTCCTAAACTGTAGTTAAGCTTTATGTCCGTATTAATTTCCCTTGTGCGCTTTAATCCGAATTTGCTTAAAAGCAATCCACCCGTTTTTGTTTTATTGCCAAAATCCACGAAGGCCTGTTGCATAGATTCCTCATCTCCATATATATCCAAATGATCCGCATCCATTGCTGTAATTATGGAAATATTGGGTGATAGTTTTAAAAAACTCCTGTCATATTCATCGGCTTCAATTACACAAACATTGCTTTCGCTGCTCCAAAAATTAGTGTTATAGTTCGCCGATATACCTCCTAAAAATGCATTGCATCCAAACCCGCTATGCCGCAGTATATGTGCAATCATAGCAGAAACAGTTGTTTTACCATGCGTACCCGCCACGCAAATGTTGAAACTATTTTCACTGATGGCCTGCAAAACATCACTTCGCTTTACTACTTTAAATCCATTTTTATTATAATACTGTAATTCAGTTTGCTCTTTAGAAATAGCAGGTGTATAAACCACCAGGTCAACTTTTTTAGGAATAAGATTTACATCATCTGTATAATGAACTGCCATTCCTTCCTGCGTTAATGCTTTTGTTAATGCTGTTTCTGTTTTATCATAGCCGCTAACCTCAATACCTTTTGAATGAAAATAACGGGCAATGGCACTCATACCAATTCCACCGATGCCAATAAAATAGACTGCCCCCTGCCCCCCGGTAAGAAGGCCCCCTGTCCCCCGGATGGGGGAACTTAGGTTTAATATGTCATTATTTTTTTTCAAATTTTATTTTATTCTATTTTTTAAATCCAGGTCTATGTCGACTACAAAATGTTGCATTTTTTGACTCACCCCCACGCAGCAAGCTGCGTGACCCCTCTCTGCTTTGCAGAGAGGGGAGCCATGCGTAGCATGGCGGGGTGAGTTTTTCTGATGTTTCACGATTGACATAACACTATCTCTATTCAAAATCAACTTTTTAGGAATGTTTTATTGCGCCTAAAATTTCTTTGGCAATATGTTCATCCGCATTCACAATTGCATATTGGCTGATATTATGTTTTAAGTGTTGCTGTTGTTGTTCATCCTGTAATATTTCAATTACCTGCTTTATAGCTTTTTCTCTTGCTTCATTGTCCTTCACCATACAGGCAGCACCTTTCTGCACAAGGTCTTTTGCATTTACCGTTTGATGATCTTCTGCTGCAAACGGATAGGGAACAAATACAACCGGCTTTTGCACTACACACAATTCTGCAACCGACATGGCTCCTGCCCTCGACATCACAATATCTGCAGCAGCATAAGCATATTCCATTTGAGTAATGAAATCCGATACCCAAATGTTTGGTTTATCCTTTGTATACTCTTTCCATTTTGCTGCTTCTGTTTTACCCGTTTGCCAGATCAATTGCAGATCATATTTTTCAATTTGATCAAGGT
>JALZIY010000055.1 GCA_030860085.1 Bacteroidota bacterium
CAACTGCTTTTTGTAAAATATACAATGATGTACTTGGTGGTGACGATCAGTGGGTAAACATAATGCATGCCGATGGAGCCGGAACAAAAAGTATTCTGGCTTATTTATATTGGAAAGAAACAGGTGATCTTTCAGTTTGGAGAGGAATTGGACAAGATGCAATTGTTATGAACCTGGATGATCTTTTATGTGTTGGAATTTATAAAAATCTGCTTTTTTCTTCTTCAATTGATAGAAATAAAAATCTGATTCCAGGTGATGTTCTGCAAACTATTATAGAAGGTTCGCAGGAATTTATTAATAGCCTTCAAAGTCTGGATATTGATATTGCATTTTTAGGCGGTGAGACGGCTGATGTAGGTGATGTGGTTAGAACAATTGCAGTAAATGGCACTATGACTGCCCGTTGGCTTAAAAAGAAGCTTATTACAAATGAAAAGATTGCTCAGGGTAATGTTATTGTAGGTCTTGCTAGCTATGGAAAATCATCTTACGAGCAGGAATATAACAGTGGTATTGGAAGCAATGGTTTAACCAGTGCAAGACATGATGTTTTGAATAAAAAATACGCAGATCAATACCCTGAATCTTTTGATGGTTCATTGAGTGATGAAGTGGTATATATTGGCAAGCACTATTTATTGGATGAAATAAAAATTGATAGCTGGGAAGATAGTTTTATCTCGAACATTGGAAAATTAATCTTGTCGCCGACCCGTACTTTTGCGCCGTTAATAAAACAATTATTAGAACAAAATTTTAATGATATAAATGGATTAATTCATTGCAGTGGCGGCGGGCAAACCAAGTGTATGAAATATATGCCGGAAAGAGTGAGGGTTGTAAAAGACAATCTATTTTCACCACCTGAGATTTTTCAAATTGTTAAGCAATGCAGTGGTTCTGATAATAGAGAAATGTACCAGGTATTTAATATGGGTTGCCGGTTGGAAATTTATACAAATAAAGATTCGGCCGATGATATTATTAAGATAGCAAGATCTTTTAACATCGATGCGCAGGTTATTGGGAGGGTAGAAGCGAGTGAAAAAAAAGAACTTCTTATTATAACAAAGGATGAGGAAATTGTATATTAATTTTATTTATTGAAATTGTAATTATGGGTGAAGCGATTATAGAAATTCGGAATGCAAATATTTACCAGGGAGAAAATCTTGTATTACAAAACGTCAATCTTATTGTTAATAAAAGCGAATTCGTTTATTTAGTTGGCAAAACCGGAACGGGCAAGTCTAGCTTGTTAAAAACAATGTATGGGGAATTGCCATTGACAGAAGGAGACGGGTCGGTGGCCGGATATGATCTGCGAAACTTGACCTGGAGAACAATACCTTACCTGAGAAGAAGTCTTGGCGTTGTTTTCCAGGATTTTCAATTATTAACAGACCGCAACGTAAATGAAAATTTGAAGTTTGTATTAAGAGCCACAGGTTGGAAGGACGATAAATTAATGAATGAAAAGATTGCAGATGTATTGGATAAAGTAGGATTGAAATCTAAAGGTTTTAAAATGCCTTTTGAAATGAGCGGGGGCGAACAGCAAAGAGTGGACGTTGCCAGAGCCTTATTAAATTCGCCAAAAATAATCCTGGCAGACGAGCCCACCGGAAATCTGGATCCTGAAACTTCTGACGAGGTCATGCAATTATTATTTCATATCTCCAGGGATTATGGAGCGGCTATTGTAATGGCTACGCATGATTATATTGTAGTTAATAAATTTCCCGCCAGGATGGTACGTACAGAAAAAGGACAAATCACCGATAATGCTACGATATCAATCCATTAAGTTTTTCTGCATTTGTTATATTATTATATTGTTGTAAAACAGGTTCTCTCTCCTTAATATCAGTTTTTGTAAAGGATTGTTTCATCCACAAAGTGATCAACTGAATGTATTCTTCTTTTGTCTCTGCAATAAAAACACCATTTTTAATTTTACTCCCTTCAACACCTGCCTGGTTTGTAATACAAAACTTTCCTGCTAATAAAGCATGAAGTAATTTGAGTTTAACGCCTGTGTTATTTAAAGATGGCAACAAATGAATTTGCGCCTTCTCAATTAAAGAATCGATTTCTGCCATTGTTGGATTATCTACCATAGTGACGTGAGGGTAAATGGAGGCCAGGCTTTTTAATTTTTTTGATATACCACTGCCTGCTATTATAAAAGGAATTTCAATTGTTGAAAAAACATGATGCAGTAACCACGTAGCTGCCGCTTCATTTTCTGACACTTGCATATTTCCATGATACAAACAATACCGGCCCGTTCCGGGTTTGGCTAATAGTTGTTGCCAGGGTATAAAACACGGAATAAAATGAACATTCCGGAAGCGATATTTCTTAGCAAAAACCTCAACATCTGTATCAGATAGACAGGCGACAATAATATCTTTTTGAATTCGATTTTGATAGATGCGTAATAAAAAATGTTCCAAAAGAAAATAAGTCTTCTTAAAAAGGTTTATTTCCGTTTTAGCTAAACTCAAATAATACGCTGCTTCATTATTATGCACTCTGAGAAATATTTTGCGATTTTTTTTTAAGTATGGAATAATTCCCGAGCAATGAATGCCTTCTAAAATAACAGGGTGTTCGTCATTATTCAGGCGGTCAATAAGCTGTTGATTAATTCGTGAAGCGACAATGTATGGTTTTAAAAATAACAGAGATTGAATTCCTTGTTTTCTTGAATAGGAATAAATAGAATAACAATATTCTTTTAATTCGTCAACATTTCGTTGAGGATTATAATCAAAATAATGCAGGATAATTTTTTTACCCGTCACTGCTAAAGCAGTTATTTTATAGTACATGTCAATGGCACCACCATAATTAGACGGGGCAGGCGCATCCAGGCAAACGATATGTATAAAATCACTCGCCATTAGATATAGTTTTATAAAATCTCAGCAACTTCCGCTCTTCATTCTGCCAATTGAATATTTCTTTTGCCAGTAAACAATTTTTTCGCATTTGTTCCAATAATGGTTCATTTGCCAGTATTTCATTTACTTTTTTGGATATTATCTCAACAGATAATTCGTCAATCAATACAGCAATAAAGTATTGCTGATTGATAACAATATACTCGGGATAATTCATTGTTAATTGTGGAAGTCCCGCGTGTACATAATCAAGAAATTTATTTGGCAAGGCCAGGTATTGATTTACACCTTCTTTCTCAGCCAAACCAAGACCCAACGTAGCTTTTTCGCATAGTTGCCTCAATTGCTGCGGCAATACCATACCCAACAACTCCACTTTGCTTTGAACTTCATTTTTTCTAATTAATTCCTTGAGTTGAACCATATAATTACCGTCGCCCGCAATAATTAATTTACAATCAATATATTTCATTGCAGGTATTAAATATTCAAAGCCTCGCCCTTCATTAACTGCTCCCCCATAAAACAAATATTTATTTGCAGAAGGTTGATGAATAATGGGCTGCAAAACTGGAAAGTTTTTTATTGTTTCAAACTTAATTTTATAAATATTTTGAAACGCCTGCGCTAAACCCTCACTAACAGTGTAACAATACTGAAATTTAGGCACCGAAAAATTTTCAATTGAAGTCCAAATTTTTTTGATCTCCGGTCTTGTACGCACTTCTTTTAGTTCTGTAAAATATTCATGGGCATCGTAAATGCGGGGAATGCTTTTCAATTTGGAGATAAGTAAACAAGGTATAATAGTAACTAAATCAATAGCACAGACAGCATTCATTTTTTTAAATAGCAAGAAAAAAAATAGGCGGGTATTATATTCGGTATAGAACAGAATTCCTTTATTAAAAAAACACTTAAGTCTTTTTTGAGAGTAAAGTTTTTTATCAAGGTGTAAAGAATTATTTAATTCTCTGCCGACCAATAAAACATAATAACCATTTTTGGCAAGTGAATGGCAAATGCGATGCATACGCTGATCATAGGTTAAATCATTGGTTACTGTAAAATAAATTCTTTTCACTATACAAGCAATGATGGGTTAACTGCTTTGTAAATGCGTTCAATTGTTTCTACGGTTTTTAATCCGTGAAAAGAATTAGCAAAAGAAGAGTTTTCATTGTCAAGTGCTTCAATAAGATGCATATAGTTTTCTTTGTAGCCATTAGAAGTACTATCAATAGAGGAGAACAAAAAGGGTTTTTGTAAATGGTGATACTTTAGTTCCTTTAGATGTTCACCACCAATATTTACTGTTCCTTTTTCTGCAATAATTGTCAAATTGGATTCTGCATTTTTTTCAAATGTATTGACAGACCAATTAATAGTGCCCAAGATATTATTTTGCAGTTTTATGGCAACCACACCCGTATCTTCAAATTCAATAATGCCCTGATATGCCGCATTGGCAACATATCCTTTTACTTCTACCATATCTCCCAATAACCAAAGCATGGCATCAATATAATGACTGAACTGGGTATAGAGGGTGCCGCCGTCAGGAAATTTTTTCCCACGCCAATCTGTATAATAGGCGGCTGGCCGATTCCAAAAACAATTTAATTGAAAACTATAAATGTGCCCAAGAAAATTATCTTCAATTAATTTTTTTAGATCCTGCAAAAGAGGATTATGTTGGGTTGAGTTAATGACAAATAATTTTTTTCTTGAAAATTTTTCCGTTTCAATTATTTGCCATGCTGCGGCAGCTGTAATACATAAGGGCTTTTCGCAAAGCGCATGTTTGCCTGACTGTAAAGATTTTATGGTATGCTCCGCATGAAAACCGTTAGGTGTACAAATACTTACTATGTCAACATCCTTTTCCTTTTCCAGCAGGCTGTCGATTCCGGGATAAGCCTTACAATTGTATTGCCTGGCAAGGGATTCAGCTTTTTCACTTTTTACATCACAAACAGCAACTAATTGCCCAAGTGTAGAAATAGTTTCTGCATGTTTAGGTGAAATATCACCGCAGCCTATAATAGCGAATTTGTACATAGTAAACATCAAATGTAAAGAATCGAAAAAGAAAAAGTCCTGCATAATAGCAGGACTCAATCAATCAAATATGGTTAGTATTACAATCCTGTATCCATTTGAACATCTTCAGTCCTTGTGTTTTTCCGTTTAAATAAACTTGCATCAAACTTACCAAAGCGATAATTAAAATTTAAACGAAAGACTTGAGCATCTCTTCTACGCACTGCATCCTGGATGAATAGCCCTGGCTGCTCAGTATGTGCGTCATATTTTTTAGTTCTAAAAATATCATTAACATTAAGCGATAGCGAAGCTGTTTTTGTTTTTAAAAATTCAAAACGAAGTGCCGCATCTACACCATAGTTTGGACGGATGTAGCCTTGCGAAGCAGAACCGCCTCCACCACCAAACATTCCGCCCCCACCGCCAGGACCTCCAC
>JALZIY010000061.1 GCA_030860085.1 Bacteroidota bacterium
CAACTTAGTTATGTGCAGGAAGAAAAACCATCCGACCTCACATTGCTTGGTACGGGTTCTGTATTAAATCTTTATTTAAAAGCAAAGAAGAACAGCCAGATCAATTTATTAGTTGGTTTTTTACCCAACAGCGATCAGTCATCTGCTAAAAAATTCCAGCTAACGGGTGAAGCAAATATTCTATTACGCAATGCTTTAAGTATTGGTGAAACAATTGGCTTAAACTGGCAGAAATTGCAACCACAATCACAACGGTTAAACCTTCTTTATGAACAACCTTTTGTCTTTAAATCACCGGTGGGTTTAGGTTTTAACTTCGATATGTTTCGTAAAGACAGTACATTCCTCAACATTGATATGAAATTAGCTGCCAATTATGGCATTGGCGTAGCACAAACGGCTTCTGTATTTCTTCAGCG
The DNA here is from genome assembly GCA_030860085.1 of Bacteroidota bacterium. GTDB lineage: Bacteria > Bacteroidota > Bacteroidia > Chitinophagales > Chitinophagaceae > Flavisolibacter. The sequence goes on from JALZIY010000061.1 coordinate 420, forward strand.
CCGTCAAACCATTGTAAATGGTGTTAATACCACGCAGGTAATTTTTACAAAACAATTACCGCAGGAAGGAGACGTAAGTTCAAATAACCTAGGTATTAGCTATGAATATAATAATACTGATAATCGTTTAAACCCACGGAAAGGCGCAGAGTTTTTTATAATAACATCAGCCGGTAACAAAAAAATAAAAAAGAATAGTCAGGTTTTAGAGTTGAAAGACCCGGCCAACCCTTCGTTTAAATTTGAGAGCCTGTACGATACCGTCAAATTAAAAACTTACCAGCTTCGGTTAAATGTACAGGCAGCACGTTATTTCCCATTAGGTGGCTTAAGTGTTTTTAAAACAGCCATCAATGCAGGTATTTATCAAAGTGGAAATATTTATAGAAATGAGCTTTTTCAGATTGGCGGCTATAAATTGTTAAGAGGTTTTGATGAAGAAAGCCAATACGTTTCGCAATATGCAGTTGGTACGCTGGAGTATCGGTTCATTATTAATACAAACTCTAATTTTTTTGCTTTTGCAGATGGCGGCTGGGGAAGACATTCAGAAAAACTAACACACACTTACATAAGTACTGGTTTGGGTATTTCGTTTGAAACGAAAGCAGGCGTTTTTAATTTGGTGTGGGCTTTAGGAAAAAGAGATGATACCGGGTTTAACCTGCGCCAGTCTAAAATTCATCTGGGGTTTGTCAATTATTTTTAAAAACAAAAAACTGTTGTAAGTTGTGGATTTGTACCTATATAGATGAAGTTGAGACTGCTTTTGTTTTTGTTAAGTTTATTACTAAGTGTATGGGTATTTGCACAAGTTGATGGTGCTTTTTTGAGGGATACACTTTCTGTAGAAAACACTATTACAGATACTGTAAAAGCGGAACACATTTTATTACCACAACGTTTTGATAGCCTCATCTACACTAATCATCCTTTTTATCATTTTAAAAACCCGGCAAATAAAATCACAACAAAAAGGGAATGGACAGGGAAAGAGGGTTTTTTTTATATAGCAATCGCACTTCTTATCTTTTTTGCATTAATACGGAATGTTTTTAATAAATACCTGCAGGATCTTTTCCGTTTATTTTTTAGAACGTCGCTGCGGCAACGTCAAATAAAAGAACAATTGCTGGAAGTGCCCTTACCTTCTCTACTTTTAAATATACTTTTTATAATGAGTGGTGCATTATACCTTAACCTGGTATTGCGATATTACCATTTGGGTGAAAAATATAATTTCTGGTTATTGCTTATATACAGCATAATAGGATTAGCCATTATATACATAGTAAAATTTATTACGCTTAAGCTTTGCGGTTGGCTGCTAAAATTAAACGTAGCCACAGATGGCTATATCTTCATCGTTTTTGCTACTAATAAAATAATAGGTATTACTTTACTTCCTTTTATTGTATTGCTTTCCTTTACGGCAGGTTTGGTAAGTGAAATCGCATTGACCTTAAGCTTAATAATTGTTGGATCACTGTTTATTTATCGCTTTTATTTATCCTATGTATCTATTCATAAACTGGTAAAACTGGAGTTTTTTCATTTCCTACTATATTTATTTGCTTTCGAAATAGCTCCCTTGTTGTTGATTAACAAACTGTTGTTTAATTTCTTGAGGTAAATGCTTAGCTTTGTTCCACTTTAGCCAAAACCATATATGGTAAAAAATGAGGTATCCAAGGCTGGTGTGTTAACAAAGGTTCAGAAAAGGATATTGATTACCCAACCTAAACCCGAAAGCGACAGATCTCCCTATTTTGATTTGAGCAGAAAATACAATGTGACATTGGATTTTCAACCTTTTATCAGGCTTGAGCCAATACCTCCTAAAGAATTCCGGAAACAAAAGATTGACATTCAATCGCATACAGCGGTCATTTTAACCAGTCGTAATGCCATTGATCATTTTTTCCGCATGTGCGAGGAGTTGCGGATAAATGTATCGCAGGATACTAAGTATTTTTGTATTACCGAAGCAGTTGCCCTTTATCTTCAAAAATTTATTTTATACCGCAAGCGCAAGGTTTTTTATGGTGCCGATGGTAGCAACAAAAGCCTTTTTGATGTAATTAATAAGCACAAAAGCCACGAAAAATTTTTATACGTATGCTCTGAAAATCAGCAAGACAGTGAAATTACCGGCTGGCTAAAAACAAATAGTTGCGACTTTTCATTAGCTTTTATGTACCGTACTGCCAGCAATGATGTAAAAGATATGCTCACAAAAATCGAATATGACGTAATTTGTTTTTTTACGCCAAGTGGGGTAAGAAGTTTGTTTGATAATTTACCAAAGTTTAAGCAAAACGGAACAGTGATCGGAGCTTTTGGCAGTAATACATCAAAAGCCGTTGAAGAAGCGGGTTTAAAACTGGGTATTAAAGCGCCGCAGCCTCAAACACCTTCCATGGTGGCAGCATTAGACCAATTCCTTTCTACTGTCAGCAAAAGGAAATGATGCCCTTTTGTACATAAGAGTTTATTTATTCAAACTTTTATTCTCTAAAAAAAATAAGGCTCTTAAATTGAAATCAACTCTTTGAGTAAACGCTTAATTTTAAGTATGAGTGAACAACCTAATGAATCATCTTAAAAAGACCTGCCTACAAATCTCCTTTAGAGAAAGGGATTTGCCAACCGTTTAATCAATGAAACCAGTCCTTATTTAAGCAAAAAATTGATGAGGCCTTTAAAAATATCATGAAATCTGCGAATAAAGAATGGGGTGGATTCGGGCAAAGCCCCAAAATTCCCGCAAACATTTACTATAAGTTTTTTACTCCGTAAACAAAGCATTTTACATATAATGAAACTTCCTTTTTTTACTATACCCCTGAATTTAAAACAGACATTTTAACTGTGCAGGAAAGAAATATATGATGGAGCAGTTCCATCGGGTAATGCAGTAATGGCAAGTAATCTTTACCAGCTTGCTATTCTGTTAGACAAGCCTCCATGGAAAAAGAAAGCTGAACATATGCTATCCTCTTTAGCTAATGTAATTATAACATATCCTACTCCCTTTGTTGTATGGCTGGCACTCTTAACGGAGATTAATTTCGGTACACTGAAATAGCTATTATTGCAAAAATGTTAAAGTTCAATTGAAAGAAATATTAAAACATTACATACCTCATAAACTGGTAATGGCTTCCGAAACAGGAGATGATCGCTTTCCGCTTTTAAAAAGAAAAAAAACAGGCGAGGAAACACTCTTTTTTTGTGTAAAAACTACGCATGTCACTAACCGGTTTCTACGCTTTCAGAACTGCAACAGCTTATGAATCAAAATATTTCCTCTTATAGGCAATAAATGAATATAGCCTCCGTTAATGTTTGTACGCCAAATTTGGCATTGCAAATGAAAAAAAATAATAGTAACCTTGTCTTGCAGTTTATTTCAAAATCTTATATTTGTCCAATACCCTTGTGTATGAAAATGAAAACCAAATACTTTACTGTTCTCACACTTGCATCGCTTTCACTTACAAGTTGCGGCATCCTTGGTAAAAAAGACAAAGGCAGTAGTTTGCCAAACGATGGTCAGTTGCATGGAATTGCACCTGGCAGTCGCTATGCATTGCCTAAGCCCCCCGGAATGGTGTATATCCCACAGGGAACTTTTCACATGGGTCCAAGTGATGAAGATCCTTCCTACGCATTTAGTGCCCGTAACCGTTCTGTTTCCATCAGTGGGTTCTGGATGGACGCTACCGAAATTACGAACAACGAGTATCGCCAATTTGTTTGGGATGTCAGAGATTCCATCGTAGCAAAAAAATTAGGTTATGTAAAAGCAGGCGCTGATGGAATTGAGTATGTAGATAAGGCTAAAATGAAAACCCTAAAATGGGGCGATCCTAAAATAATTGAGCAATTAGGTCAGACAGATATTATTCTTTCTCCCGAAGATCGCATTTTTGGTAAAAAAGAAATTGATGCCTCCAAACTTATTTATCATTCAGAAACCTTTGATCTGAAAGAGGCTGCTAAACGGGAAAATGCCGGTAAGCCACGATCTACTTTTCTTGTAAAAAAGGATACACGTATTTACCCTGATACATTAGCATGGATTCGTGATTTCTCTTATTCTTACAACGAACCTATGACTAAGCGTTATTTTTCTCATCCTGCATTTGGAAATTACCCGGTGGTTGGGGTTAATTGGCAACAAGCCAGCGCTTTTTGTGAGTGGAGAACACATTTACTTAATTCTTTTCTTGATTCGAAGAAAAGAGTTCAGGAATCTGACTTCCGTTTGCCAACTGAAGCACAGTGGGAGTATGCAGCCCGTGGCGGCCGCTCTCAATCTATGTTTCCATGGGGTAATTATTATTTAAGAAATAAAAAAGGTTGCTTGCTGGCTAACTTCAAACCTGGCCGTGGTAATTATCCTGAAGATGGTGGTTTCTACACTGTACGTGCTGATGCTTATTGGCCGAATGACTTTGGTCTTTATTGTATGTCAGGAAATGTGGCCGAGTGGACATCGTCAATATACTACGAAGGATCCTATACTTTTCAGCATGATATGAACCCCGATGTTCGTTGGAATGCGAAAGATACTGATCCTCCCAAAATGAAACGCAAAGTAATTCGTGGCGGTAGCTGGAAAGATGTTGGTTATTATCTGCAAACAGGTACACGTACTTATGAGTACCAGGATTCAACTAAATCTTATATCGGCTTCCGTACAGTAATTGATTTACCCGCGCAGGCAACAAGAAAATAATTCTATAAATCTATTTCCATATCAGCAGGGGCAACAAAGGTTGTCCCCTGTTTTACATCTCAAACTTTTACCAACCATTCTAAAAAAAAATCACGTTTTATGGCAGTGGCAATTCCTCCCAAAGTAAGTAAACTTGTAGACGTATTCGTCTCTATTGGTGCAGCACTCGTTATATGGGGCGCTTTAAGAAAAATACTTCATGCACCCGATGCTGATATGTGGCTAAAAATCGGTTTAACCACAGAAGCATTAATATTTCTCGGATATGGTATTCTTTACCTTATGTATCCGGCATTGGATGAACATGGCCACCTTGCCAAACCGGTAACTGGCAATGTACTTGGCTCTATGGAAAATGCCATGCGTGATGCGGACATTACGCCGGCTAATCTCAATCGGTTGGGCGAAGGGTTTAAAAAATTAAATACCACCATCACCAATATGAATGACATTACAGATGTAGTGGCAGCTACCGGTGATTACACCACTAAAACAAGAGAAGTTACAGCAGCCTTATCCCAGGTGAAAGATGCCTATGTTGGAGCTGCTAATTCAGTGACTGATTTTAACCTCGCTTCTGATAGTGCAAGAGGTTTTCACGACCAGGTGCAGGTATTAACAAAAAATCTTTCTTCTTTAAATACTATTTATGAACTGGAATTGCAGGAAAGTAACAATCACCTGAAAGCGCTAAATACATTTTACGGGAGATTGGCAGAAACATCTGCGGTTATGGCTAACAGTGCAGAAGATGCAAAGAAGGTGCAGGAACAGATTGGAGGTTTAGCCAATAATCTTGGACGTTTAAATGGTATTTACGGTAATATGTTAACTGCAATGCAGGGCAGATAAATGTAAAAGAACAATATTCAACCAGACTTAAATATTTGACTCAATGTCACTACCTAAAGAACCCCGGCAAAAGATGATTAACCTGATGTATTTGGTGTTAACAGCCATGTTAGCGCTTAATGTATCAGCAGAGATCCTCAATGCCTTTAAAACAGTAGATAATAGTTTAACTAATACAAATAAAACTGTCAACAATTCTACTGAAACCATTTTAGCATCACTCGATGAAAAAAGGAGTGAAGGTGCTACAGCAGAAAAAGCAAAATATTGGTATCCTAAAGCGCAACAAGCGCAGTCTCTTAGCCAGGGAGTGATGACTTATATTGACGGAATAAAAAAGAAAATATTAATTGCCGCCGATTTTGATCCAGCTAAAAATGGTGATTCATCTTTTAAAATGGATGATCTGGACATTGCTACCCGTATAATGGTTAATGAAAAGGAAGGTAAAAAACTTTACCAAATGCTTTCAGATTATAAAAAGCAATTGTTAGCCATTGACCCACTGATTTCAAAGGAATTTGAAAAGAGTTTACAAATAGATCTTTCTATGCCAAGGGTACAGGATAAAGGACTAAAAACCTGGGAGTTGGCGTATTTCCACATGGTGCCAACAGTAGCGGCTGTCACCATTTTAAGCAAGTTTCAAAATGATATAAAAACCTCAGAGAACAGGGTGGTTGCTTTTGCACACGAACAGGTGGGTAAGGTGATTGTACGGTTTGATAGTTATACGGCTATTGTAGGACAAAACTCAAACTACATTATGCCGGGGCAGGAAATAGAAATTATGGCAGGTGTAGGTGCATTCAGTAAAGCAGCCCAGCCGCAAATCACAATAAACGGCCAAGGTGCAGCGTTAGGAACCGACGGAGCGGCGCGTGTAAAATTTGCCGGTGGCGGGGTTGGAGAACACAGCGTTCCTATTACTATCAGGTATGTTGATCAGGATGGGAAACCGCAAACAATTACCGAAACTGTTAAATACACTGTTGGACAGGCAAATGCTTCAATAGCGTTAGATAAAATGAATGTTCTTTACGTGAATATTGATAATCCGGTAACCATTGCAGCCAGCGGTGGTGGAGATGATAGAGTGCAGGCGAACATAAGTGGTGGTGGTGGCTCTTTGAGAAAAGTTGGACCAGGAAAATATATTGCCCGTGTAGGCTCGGTAACAGATGATTGCAAAATATCAGTTTCGGTAGATGGCAAGTTAGCGGGTGTTTCTCAATTCCGTGTTCGCACCATTCCTGATCCGGTGGCAACTGTTGGTAATTTTTCCAGTGGCGATAATGTACCGGCAGGAGCATTTAAAGCTCAGGCAGGTGTGGGAGCTTTTATAAGAGATTTTCCGTTTGATTTAAAATATACGGTAACAAGTTTTACAATGACAGGTGATGGAGAAGGATTTGATGATATAGTGGAAGCCAGTAATACCGGAAACGCATGGGGGCCACAAGCGCAAGGTATTATGAGAAGAGTCAGACCCGGATCTTTTATCACCATTGAAAACGTTAGAGCTATTGGACCCGATGGCAGAACAAGAAGAATTCCTTCTCTGCTTTATAATATCAAATAATAAATTCTCACAAATGAAGAACCCTATTGTTAAAGTTAGTTTGGTGGTGGTTTTTTTGAGCCTGGTTATGGTGGATGCCAATGCGCAGCGTACAAGCCGTCGCAGGGGTAGCACAACCAATCCGCCTGCTACTCAAAATCCCCCTACACAGCAACAAAATAATAATACACAGCCATCAGGATATAATCCTTATGGTAATGTGCCCATTGAAACCGCACCTGCTGCTGGTGGCTTTGGTGACAGTGTAAAAAAATCATTGCGTATAGATGCTGCAGCTGATAAAAGCTTTATCAATGAGCGTACACCCCTGCCTTATGAAAATTTGCGCTGGGATGATGCCCTGTACACAGAAAGAGTATGGAGAGAAATTGATCTTCGTGAGAAAATAAATCAACCCTTTCTTTACAGATCAGAAGACGATAATGGGGATCAACGCTTTATCTCTATCATATTAAATGCTGTAAAATCAGGTGCAGTTACTTCTTTTTCTCCGGAGGATGACCGATTTACTACTCCTCAAAGCTTGCAGGATCTAAATACCTCTTTAAGTGGGGGTGGAAACGATACTAGTGCTGTAAGAGATATTAATGATCCGAATAAGATTGTAAAATATGTAGTTACACCTGGCACGTTTGATCCTAACTCGGTTATGAAAATAAGACTAAAGGAAGAATGGATCTTTGATCGTGAAGCCAGCCGTATGTTTGTGAGAATTATTGGGGTAGCTCCTTTAAAAATGCTTTACTGGCCTGATGGTAGAGAAAGACAAGCCACTCCTATGTTT
>JALZIY010000064.1 GCA_030860085.1 Bacteroidota bacterium
GTTTCTATGGTTTCTGCGTTGGTATTTATTTTTCCTGCACTGTCTAATATATCCACGGCAACTTCTATGGTGCTGTTTAATGCAGTGATGTGCCCTGTGTTTCCAGCAATGCCCATACCTGCTTCTTTCATCTCTCTTAAATATCGTTCTATATGTTTTGCAGCCATAAAAGTTTTATGTAGTAACCTTACTATAAAAGGAAACAAGATTAATGCTACGGCTAAAACAATTATCCATAAAATATATACGGCTTCAGGCATGGCTAAATGTTTTTTTGTTTTAAGGCAGCTTGAATAGTTCCTTCCAAATGCCCGTTCACTACTTTTAATCCTGCACCTGTGTTGGTTAATGTTTCATTTAGTTTAGTAACCTGTACAGGAAGGTGACCGGTTTCTGTTTCAATGGCTCTTAACCCTAATCTAAGTTTAGCCAGAAAGCTGTTGCCACTGCCGCCAATGTTTACCAATAAACGGTGAATACCTGCTACAAAATATATTAAAGCGCCAACAAAGAGCAAAACCAGCAATACAGTCAATATCATTAAAAGAGTGTACATATTAGATAGCTTTATTTTGTTCTAAAACACAGGCAGGACAACCGGGGCAAACGCTTGCATGCTGTTCAATAGCAGCCGCTCCACCAATAATTTTTACAGCAGTGTCGTAAATCTTTGAAACCACCTGGTTGGTTACAGTTAAATATATTGGTATCTGAATAGTGTTGTTCGCTACCAGTTTTCCTTCTATCCATATCTGTTGTACGCCACCTAAAATTTTACGTGCTGTATTACGTATCAGGATGAGCAAAATGGCAACCACAATAGTTACAACAAGGCCAAGAACAAGAGAAATGACCCAGGCCTTTGTAATGGCTTCTTCGCTTACATTTTCCATCAGGTTTGTTTTTCAGTTTCGTGTAATGCCGTTGCAACTGCACCGGCGTTAGATAATATTGTATCGGCTTCGCTCAATATATCAATGGCTTTATGATTGGTATTTTGCAGCTCCCAAATGCTTAAAGTATTTTGCTTAATATTTACGACGATACCTAAGGCCGCACCTGCCAGTTTCAAAATCCGACGTGCCACAATAAGGATTAAAATGAGGAGTGTAGCGGCAATCAATACAATAGCACCCACAATGGCAAGCCCGATATAAAACTCTTTATAGTAAGCAGCATCGTTCATGTTATTGTTGTTTTACTTCTTCTATTGCTTCTTTAGCGGCGTGACGGGTTTTTGGTTTCATACCAGGTCGTACGCTATTGTGAAATTGTAACTTACTGTAAAAATAGTGAGCTACCTTTTGCAAGGTACTTGCTTCTACCACATGTCCCCACCCGGATGGAACGTGATTATTTTTATTCCAAATATTGGTGCGGTTGGCATACATCATGGAAAATCTTCTTAAGTTACGAATGAAATATCCGGTGGTTTTTGATACGGTTGATGATACAACTGTACCGGGTGGTTTGGTATAGAACGGGGAGAAGGCATCTGGAAAACCAGGCATGGTGCAACCAATACAGGGAGCACCAACATTCATACACCCACCCACATGATTTAACGCACCCCGCTTATTAATATTACATTGCACTACCGGGCCCCAGCAGCCTATCTCCACCAGGCATTCTTTATCCCCATGCTTTTTTGCAAAAGTTCCTTCTTCATAAAATCCACCGCGGGTACAGGTTTGATGTACCGTATCGGTAAATAACCATGCAGGTCTGCCAAGGCTGTCAAATTCTGGTAAAGGACCAATTCCCTGCAAAAACATCAAAACCGCTGCAACAGTTTCTGTGAAATTATCGCCCTGCGGGGCGCAACCAGGAATGTTTACTACCGGCAATCCAAGAGTACTGCGATAATCCTTGCCAAGGAAATCCATCAAGCCCATAGAACCGGTAACATTTCCTGCAGCAGCAGGAATACCACCCCAGGTTGCACAAGTGCCAATGGCAATTACTGCAGCGGCATGTGGCGCCATCAAGGCCAATATGTCTGCGGTAGGAAAAGGTTGCTCTTCACCATCCACCATACGTTTGCCAAGTGCCACCCAATAGCCTCCATTATCTTTATTTAATTTTTCATCAGGAACAGATCCTTCATACACTACTACAAATTGTTTTCCCAGATTTCCTTGCATAGCAAGGTGAAACGGCTCCATGAATTCATCACCACAAGGAACAGACAATACAGGGTGCAATAAAACAATTTGGGGTAAGCCCGGCATATTGCCTGTAAGTAGGGACTCAGCGGAGGGAGCAGTGGCTCCTACAGTGGAAACAGAACAACCATCACAACTCATTCCCGCCAGCCAGAAAACATACACCTGATCTAACGCATTTGCTTGTAATGTAGGTTGTGAAGTGACCATACGCAATGGTTATTTCTTTAAAGTTAGAATCATTGTTAGAAGCAGAACCCTTTATTTATAGAAAACATTTTCTAATTAATCCAGGTTTCCTAAAAAAGAGAAAGCTTTAGGCTGGCAAACTGCTTGTAGTCGATGACGCAAACCCTCCGTGAAAAAACTTTTTCAAATCAAACAATTGCAATGGAATAAAAAATTTTGCTTGAGTTGCTTTAGTAAAGATTCCAATTATTGGGGTATTGCGCATAGCCCTGTACTATCCAAACTTAAAAAGCTACGGAAAAAGATAAGCACTTTCTTTACCTGTACTTTTAGAATTTTTTAAGCGCAAAGCATTCACATTTGCGCCAATTTTTTTACCCTGCAATAAACCGTTTTTAACAGAACTTGAAAAATGAATTCCTCCATATAAACGACTTACCGCAGCCTCTCTCGCATACTCATCAAATGAAAAATAATGCCGGGGAGTATAACCCAGTGTATCATTTGAATAATCAGTAAATGAATAATTGTTTCCAAATAAAGAGCTTAATACTTCGGCAGTAGCGGCAGATTGAACCGAATGACCAGATGGATACTCCGGAAAGGAGGGAGTATTAATAAAAGGCAACCAATCTTTTCTGATGTGTTTTCTAATGTAAGTTATGGGTCGAATATAATTGTACCTGTACTTGGCTTTCCAACAGGAAATGAATGCATCATTTAAAGCAATCCCCAATTTTGCAAAGGCAATTACAGAACTATCTAAAGAAAGATTCTTTTCTTTAATTATCTGACAAAGTATTTGTACAGAATGGCCTGCCGGCGTAAATGTACTGCCTGGTGGATCGGCCCAGAATTTTGCAATTTGAGCCTGCTCTGAAGTTAATTTTTGAAAAACACTGTATACTTCCTTTGCTTCCTTAAAAAGAGTGCTATTTTTTTCATCGCTGTAATCAGGCGGCGGCGGGGGCTGACATTGGATAACGTTGGCCGGCATGAACGGTCGATTACTCCCCCAATCTTGTAATAATGCTCCCGAAAAAGAAGTGGCCTGCCACATACCAGGTAACAAAGGGCCAGATAAATTGCCGCTAAAATTTTTGCGATGACCATAATGACCGCCATCAGTTTTTGACCAGCTATAAATAGCCGCCGCTATTGCATTGCCAAAGGCTGCAGATGCTGAGAGTTGTTCTTTACTGATTTGTTTTGAATATTTTTTTTTAAAGTAATTCTCCAATGAATCTATTTCAATTAAGTTGGTTGTTGATAAAGCACCGGTAAAGTGCTTTAAAGAAAATGAAAGAGCCGCATTAGCACTGATCATCCAATTATAAGATTGCTTTTGGGGAACAGGTAATGAGGGTAAGTGCAATTCTTTATAAAGCGATTGATACTCCGGCATTCCATTTACAATACTCTCGTAAAGAATAATTCCTGTATAACCCAATGACCTTGCGGCTACCGGTGGAGCAAATCCCGGCTTTTGCCTTAGCAGCTTTAATTCCAGTTCGTACCATTTAAGCACCAATTCTGCAGAATGCTTTTTTACAGGTTCGTATTTAGTTAAGGATACTGAAAAAGCATTGAGTTTATTTCCTGGACGATCACAACCATTAAGTACCGCTGATGCAATCAACATACAGGAAGCAATCCCGGCTTTTAAAAAAAGGTTTAGCAGCATAGTTTTATACTTCTGTAACACACCTGAGGTATTTATAATCCTGCCATTAAGTGATCATCTAATAAATGGTTACTTATATATAGCAGCAGTAGTAACAAGCTTAGTTACAT
>JALZIY010000199.1 GCA_030860085.1 Bacteroidota bacterium
TGCGGCTCCTATTAACGCAAAATTTTTCATTCGTGTATCATTTTATCCTTGTTACCTGGTTCTTTTTCAACAGAAACTGCTGTCTGCTTTCATCCGCAAACATCTATATTTTTTTATTAAAATTAATTTTATCTCATAACAACCTCAACGCTGAGCATTGTAATTTATTAAAGAGCCAGTCGGTTTAGTAGCTCTTTGAACGGATTTTATAAATCTGATTTTGAAGAAGTTGACTTGTATGCAATCCGGATGATATTGCTCTGCCTCAGTTTGGATCCTATTTGCGTTTCTAAGATGTAATGATGAGAAAAATAATATTTTGGCGCATAAGAGATTAAACCGGACATGCCTCTAACTTTGAAGAGTTTAATGTTTCGGTAAAAAATCAATTAATTTATAAAATAGATCACTAGCGTTTTGATATTAGTCAAACAAATTCAATTGGTTATGATTTAGTTCTTTGAAATATTGTTTTTGAGTTTGCTGAAACAGTTGATTTATAGGCATTCTTTCAAAAATGGAGATGCTTAAAATCTGTAGTATTTCGTAAAGTGATTGTTGAAGCATAAATTTCTTCTTAGCAATGGCTACCAACACATATACTGACACTGCAATCCATACCTGCGTCTTTACAGCATTTTCTGATTGCCCCCAAAAGGATTTGATTTTTAAATGTTGTTTGATCCATTTAAAGAACAATTCAATTTTCCATCTGTGTTTATAGAGTTGCGCTACTTCTGTTGCTTTAAGGTGAAAGTTGTTTGTAAGAAAGATGAATGTCTTCCCACTTTGATGATCATAGAATTTTATTCTTCTAATTTTTTCAGGATAATCTTTTGAAGCATAGTAGTTGTTTAGTAAAACACTTTGGTCGCAAAGCGCTCCGTTGTTTTTATCAGATGGATAGGACTTTGTACGTCGGCAGTTCATGTTTTCCTTAGCTCTTGTAATATAAAAGGCATCACAACAATGAATACGATAAAGCCGCTTGTAGTCTACATATCCTCTGTCCATTATATAAAAACTATTGGCCTCAAAAGAAATAAAATCCAGGGCGTTTACATCATGAATTGAAGCTGTAGAAAAATATATAAACTCAGGGATAGAGGTTTTTAAATCCAGTTGCGTGTGCAATTTTATACCGCCTTTAGTGCTGCGAAAAGTCGCCCAATAAAATGTAGATAAACATAAATCTATCATAGTGGCATCTATAGCAAATACATTATTTTCTAATGCCACTTCCAGATCGCTATCGCCTACATACAATTGCTTTGCTTCCTTTATTAACAGCATTGCCAAATCATAATAAATCAGGTAAGATCGACTTTCGTTTGCTGTAGATAGAGTGCTTTTGGCAACAACATCACCTATGCCTAAATGATATGTTTTATCAGCATTTGCTTTTAAGCACATCATGGTATCACTTAAACTTTCCCGGTGGGTAAGTTGTCCGAAAGCCATACATAAATACTGCTTCCAACAGCTAAAATCTTTCACCTTATAATCGCCTTTGTGGCGTGTGACAAGGGTTTGGAACTGTTTGTGCGAAATCAACCCTATAAGTTGAGAGAAAATATATTTGCCCTAGTTCATAAAAATTGAAAATCAATGAATTGTAAAATTCATGACGTTCAAAAAAATCAAATCGTTTCCAAGCAAAAATCTTTGCTAACTCAATACAGGCAATACTTTCAAAGAACTTAATATTACAACATCAAAACACTAATGAAAATAAGTGTCTACTCAATATTTGCTTTAAGTCGTTCTTTTTATTTGTTATTGCAATCAACTTCTTTCGTAACACAACAGACTGATCAAACTTAACTGCACCGGTATTTTTAAAAACCATTTTGCCACTTTTTTCTTCCACATCTCCAAAACCCTCAACAAGTGTATTTCCTTTTTTTAAAAAGATAATTTCACGTACTGAACTTACACCTTCAGACATAAATGTATAATTAGCAAGCAGCGTATCTCCCCGCATCATGCCTTCAATTGTGCCTTTATTTTGATCTTTTTCAAAGCGTTTGTATTGCAGGTCTCCTGAAACAGTGTTATTGTTTTTATTTAACCGGAGAAATACACTGTCCTTGCCTCTTACTCCTGCATAACATTGTGCTGTTTCTGTGCTAACCGGCTTAACTGGCGCTGCCACTTTACTGCTGTCTTCACTCCCGGTAGTAGTTGTTTTAGAATTATTGTTGCAGGAAAAACAGCCAGCAACGGTGATCAGAAAGACAAAAAAATATTTCATGTTTTTGGTTTTAAATTTATAAAAGAATTATTATGCTCAATGGTTTTAATCAATCTTACGATACGTGCAAACAGAGTCGCCGGCTTGCAGAGTTAACATGCCATTGTCCACTTTATACCTTAACTCTTTTTCTGACAAGGCAGCAAGATAACGGCTTTCAAATCCGTTATCATTGCAAGCCATCCTGGTGCTTACGATTCGTGAAAATCGAATGTACTTTCCTTTTATTTCAGCAT
>JALZIY010000075.1 GCA_030860085.1 Bacteroidota bacterium
GCATTGAATTATAATAATAAGCATTGAAAATAATCAAATATACCCTTAAACAAGTGGTCAATCGTTTGCATGAATTTTATTATTCATCTAAAATGCCGATATAAGCAAGCATATTAATGATGGTTTAAAAAAGGGCTGCATTGTTCTAAAAAGGCTGCTATTTTCACTAGATCTTTGATAAACAAGTTCGAAACTTATCCCTTGTAGCCCCAGAAGGGGACAAATCATCACAAAAATGACTTGTCCCTTTTTCATTGGCATCTACATTGCCTGACAGGCTTGCAATTGTTTCGAAATCCGAATTCACTTTTTCAGTTCGGAATCTTCCAATTTTCTTGTCAAATACAATTCCATTGACTAAAGAAGTAACGTGATAATATTGAAGCTGGACAAAGTAAAATCTTCAACTGAAATGACCATAATCCCCGGGTTACATTTAAGGAGGATTCTATTTTTATTTTTCTATATCTGGCGGCAAAAACCTAAACCGTTATTGTTTGGGCGATACACCCATCAACGACTGAAAAAGCCGGGAGAAATAATAAGGATCTTCCATACCAATAAGCTCCGCAATTTCTTTGATGCGGTGATTGGTAAACTGAAGATACTGGCAGGCTATCTGGACTTTAAGATGGTTAACATATTCCACCGGAGTATAACCTGTTTTGTTTTTAAACAACATAGAAAAATGCGATACCGATAGGTTTACATGCCGGCTCATCATTTCAAGTGTTAAATGGTGCTCTATATTTTCACGTATATAGATCATAGTTTTTTCTACAGGGTCATCCTGGTGTTGCATCATCGCCGCGCCAAAACGTTCATCGTAAAGTAAAGAGCCGAGAAATTGCCATAACAAAATTGATGCATAACCCGTCGTTGATTTTCCGTATCCGAGTTGAAGATTATTATATAATTCATCAAAAATTTTATTTCGTGTTTCACTGAGAAAAACTGCATTATTATTATCCGTGAATTTTTCATACAGGCTTTTGGCCAAATGCAAACCACCTTCTCCTTTAAAATGTATCCAGTAAATAGTCCATGGATCATCCTCATCGGCAGCATACACATGTGCAATACCTGCCGGTATTATTAAAAATTCATTCGGCCCGATAGTAAAATGCCTGTTCCCCATTTTGCACCAGCCTTTTCCGTTTATACAATAGATCAGAATATTTTCCGCGGCGCCATGTTTCCTTTGACGATAGTGATGGGTTGCATGCGGATAGAATCCTATATCAGTTACATATAATAAGTTATTGATGGCGGTAGAGGCTAATCGCTCTGTCACTTTATGAGGAATAACAATGCTTCGCTGTCCGGCAAAGCCTTCTTTTTTCCGGATGGATGGTTTCTTGCTCAATTGTTTCTTCAAATCAGAAGATTCTCCATCAAAATAATGAATCTTTCCATTTTTTGCAGCATGCTCCATTGTTAAATTTGAATAAATTAGTAGGCTTTATTATTTGCTTGCTGATCGTACTGCTTTCCAGGCATCTGATATTTTAAGTAAACCGGAAAAAAGGTGGAAACCACACTCCTCATTATTAACTCTAATACTAAAGTTATGAATTTACCCAAAACTAACTGCAGACTGATCAGGTCTTCGCAATTGCCAAAATTGCTGTTTTTTATGAGAGTCCCCTTCTTTATTGCTACTACATTATGTCTGCACATGAGTGCCTGGGCATTTAAACAAAACATTTCCTTGTCGGTTAAAAAAGAACCGTTGCGAAATGTATTGAGCCTGATTGAAAAAAATTCGGACTATCGTTTTTTGTACAACGAAAATGCTGTTTTTGACAACAGAAGCGTTACCATCAAAGTACAAAATGCTAGCCTTGATGAAGTGATGAAACACTTATTGGAAGGAACAAACCTGAGTTATAAAGTCAATACCAATCATCTCGTTGACCTTTCTCTGCATCAAAGTAATGAGGCCAAATCGGTACAACAGCTAATTACGGGAAAAATAACCGATAATGAGGGCAAAGAATTGGAGGGGGTATCAGTAACAGTAAAAGGCACCAACAAGGGAACCTCCACCAATGCGGATGGGGAGTTTAGTATTGATGCAAATCCGGGTGATGTGCTGGAATTCTCTATTGTGGGGTATAAAACTGTTTCTGTTACTGTAGGAAATCAGGCTACTGTTTCTGTTAGCATGCAGGTGGAAGCATCAGCATTAACCGATGTTGTAGTGGTTGCTTACGGCCGTCAAAAAAGAATTTCTGTTACAGGTTCCGTAGCAACTGTTAGTGGAAAGCAATTACGTCAAAGTCCGGCAACTAATTTAAGTAACTCCTTAGCCGGTCGTTTACCCGGTTTAGTAGCTACACAAAGAAGCGGGGAGCCAGGTAATGATGGAGCAAGCTTACAAATACGCGGTGTCAGCACTTTAGGCGACAACAGTCCTTTGGTTATAGTTGATGGAATACCGGGCAGAAGCCTTAGCCAGATCAATCCTAATGATGTGGAAAGTATTTCCATATTAAAAGATGCTGCTGCTGCTGCTTATGGTGCCCGTTCCGCAAACGGTGTAATCCTGGTTACCACACGCCGGGGCAGCACCGGCAAAACAAGTTTTGGATATACGGGCAGTTATGGCTGGCAAATACCTACCCGCTTGCCTGAATATGTAAATTCTTATGATTTTGCCCGCCTATACAATCAGGCAGCAAAAAACGATAATCCTAATGCAACGCCAACCTATAATGATGAAGCCATCCAAAAATACAAAGATGGCAGCGATCGTGACCGTTATCCTAATACCGACTGGATAAAAGAAAGCATTCGGCCTTCAGCGCCTCAAACACAACATACTGTAACCTTGCGTGGCGGAGGAAAACAAGCACGGTTTTTTGCATCTGCAGGTTATTTTAACCAGGAAGGTATCTGGTATGGCAATGCTACTAATTTCAAACGGTATAATTTTACCTCCAATGTAGATTTTGAAATTAATTCCAATTTTACCGGCTCACTTGATTTGCAGGGCCGCCAGGAAAACAGGAACTTTCCAGGTATAGGAGCAAGTACCATTTTCAGCAGTATGCTCAGACCCGGTGCTATCTGGCCAGCCCGTTATTCCAATGGATTATTGGCCGGCGGTTATAACAACGCAGGAACTAATCCATTACTTCAGTCTTCAAATGCTTCGGGATTCACTGATGATAAAAACAATGTGTTGCAAACCAAATTAATATTGCGTCATCAATTGCCATTTATTACTAAGGGCCTGGCTGTTGAAGGTATTTTTGCTTATGATAAAAGCTACCGGCATGTAAAAAACTGGTCAACGCCATATAAATATTACAGTTTGAATGCGACGACAGGCGTATTCCAGGAAAGAACAGCCAATGGTTCAAGCCCTTTCCTTGGTGAAAGCTATATTGATGACCGTAATTCCTATGGACGTATTACTCTTGATTATTTAAGAGATTTTGGCAAACATGATATTTCCGCCCTGGCATTGTACGAATTCGAAGATTATTTTTACAGCAGCCTTTCTGGTTTGCGAAGAAATTTTGCCGTTTCATTGCCTTATTTGAATCTTGGAAACATTGATCAAAACCTGACTAATGGGGGAAGTTCAAGAGAATATGGGAGGAAGTCATGGTTTGGAAGAATCAATTATGCTTACGATGATAAATATTTGCTTGAAATGGGATTAAGGGCCGATGAATCTGCCAATTTTCCTAAAGACAAAAGACTGGGTTATTTTCCGGCTGTATCAGCCGGCTGGGTCGTTACAAAGATGCCCTGGTTTAAAGTGAATGTAATAAGCAATCTTAAACTAAGAGCTTCGTGGAGCCTTCGTGGTAATGATATTTTGTATGCCGGTGATGCCGACAACAGGATCATACGATATGAATATCTTTCCTTGTATAATTTTAATTCGTCGGGTTATGTGCTCAACGGCCAGGCCGTTGCAACCCTGTCTCCTGGTGTTGTAGGCAACCCCAATCTTACCTGGGAAAAAGCAGAAACTTACAATATAGGTTTTGATGCAGGTTTATTATCCAATAAACTGGCTTTGAGTGTGGATGCTTTTGTCAAAAAAAGCCGCGACATATTGGATTTACGAATTCTGAGTGTTCCTGCTTACACAGGTATCAGTCTTCCGAGAGAAAATCTTTCCAAAGTAACTACCAAAGGGTTTGAAGCAGAAGCTACCTGGCGCAGCAAGATTGCCAGGATTAATTATTTTATTAACGCTAACCTGGCATATGCTAAAAGCCGGATTGACTTTAGAGATGAGTCTCCAAACGTACCCAGCTACCAGAAAGTTACCGGTCACCCGGTAGGATCTGGTTTGTATTATATTTCTACAGGTCTTTTTCAATCCAAGGATGAAATTGATAAAAGCCCCAAGCAATTCGGCACATTACAGCCGGGCGATATTAAATACAAGGATATAAACGGCGATAATGTAATTGATCCCAAAGACAGGATCGTTGTTGACAAAACTCAAAATCCATGGACAACCTTTGGGTTTTCATTTGGGGCTGATTGGAAGGGGTTGGATTTTAGCGTATTATTTCAGGGGGCATTGAATAGTAATCTTTATCTGAGCAATGAAGCAGCATGGCCATTTTTTAACGGTGGTAATCTTTTGCAAAAATGGGTTGACGATTCCTGGACGCCTGATAATTCGAATGCATCATTGCCTAGGTTATTTTTAGCATCTTCAAATAACACGCAACAATCTACATTTTGGTTGAAGAATGCCAATTATTTGCGGTTAAAAAACATAGAGATCGGGTACAATGTCCCAACATCGCTGATAAACAAATGGTCTATTACAGGTCTAAGATTCTATGTGAATGGTCTTAATCTTTTCACGGTTGATAAAATAAAAACATTTGACCCTGAATATCCAAACGGCCGCGGATGGAACTATCCGCAGCAGAAAGTGATCAACTTAGGTTTGAATGTTCAGTTTTAATTCATCAAAAAATCATTAAAAATGAAAAAACTATTTTATATATCTGCAGCATTGCTCACGTTACTATTTGTAGGTGCCTGCAAAAAGGATCTGCTGGATAAACTACCCCTGGATGCAGTGTCTGATCAAACTGTTTTTGCCAGTGTGGAAAATACAGCTTTATTTGTCAACTTTATTTACGCTGGGCTGCCCAATGGTTTTGCCAGGGGATGGTATATGCTGGCATCGGCCGCAAGTGATGCGGAAAATTCTTATCCATGGACACCCTCGCATATTTATAACCGCGGAGAACAAACTCCTTCAAATTCTCCAGACAATAACTGGACGGAAAGCTACAACCAGATAAAAAACTGCAATGTTTTTTTTGAAAATATTGATAAAGTACCCGGGAATGCAGATTTAATAAAAAGATTGAAGGGCGAAGTGCATTTCTTACGGGCATTTTATTATGCAGAGCTACACAAAAGATTTGGTGGAGTTCCTCTTATTACCAAAGTGCTCACATTGAATGATAATTTTCTGGAAGACAGAGCTACGGCAGAACAAATTGTTGATTTCATAGTAAAGGAACTGGATGAAGCAGCCGCTGTACTGCCTCTAAAATATAGCGGCATCGATAAAGGCCGGGCTACTAAAGTTGCAGCACTGGCTTTAAAAGGAAGGGTTTTATTATATGCAGGAAAGTTCACAGAATCTTCTACTGCTTCAAAGGCAGCAATTACCGAAGGGGAGGCCAATGGCCACGGTCTTTATTCTCCTTATGACAAGATATTTTTAGATAACAACAACAGAGAGGTCATTTTCGATAAACAATTGCTGGCAAAAAATTTTTCAGGCCAGCATGATTTATTTAATACACCGGTTGGATATGCAAATGGATGGGGAGGGACATGCCCCACACAAAACTTTGTGGATGCGTATGAAATGAAAACAACCGGGAAACCTATTACAGATCCGGCTTCAGGTTATGATCCCACTAACCCTTACGCTGGACGTGATCTCCGTTTTGAAAAATCTGTTTTATATAACGGAACTATGTGGAAAGGGAGACCGGTGGATACTAAAGAAAATGGCGCGGATAAACCAAATGGAAATGGAGATGCAACAAAAACAGGATACTATATGCGTAAGTTTTTGGATGAAAGTGTAAACGCACAAAGCAATTTAATTACCGGATCCCAAAATTGGATATTGATACGGCTCGGCGAGATTTATCTCAATTATGCAGAAGCGCAATTGAAATTAAATAATGCGGATGAAGCCCGTACCTGGGTAAATAAAATACGTACAAGAGCCGCCATGCCGAATATTCCTGCTGGTGAAATGACGTGGGAAAGATATATGAATGAAAGAAGGGTAGAGCTTTCATTTGAAGAACACCGGTTTTGGGATGTGCGCCGTTGGAAGGTTGCCGAGATCACAGAAAATGAACCTGTATTTGGAATGAAGATTACAAATGTTGGCGGTGTGCTTACCTATACAAAATATAAATGGGAGGACCGTAAGTTTGATAAAACCAAACATTACCTGTTCCCCATACCGCAATCAGAAAGGGACAAAAACCCTAATCTTTCCCAAAATCCGGGGTGGTAGGTAGTAACAAAAAATAGATTTAAAAACATTTGGCATTAAATCTTTTCTCATATAAGCAGC
This sequence comes from Bacteroidota bacterium, assembly GCA_030860085.1. Lineage (GTDB taxonomy): Bacteria > Bacteroidota > Bacteroidia > Chitinophagales > Chitinophagaceae > Flavisolibacter. The sequence continues at coordinate 6,602 of JALZIY010000075.1, forward strand.
AGTTAGTTTTGGTTAAGGACAAAAGATTTTTCTTTTGTCCTTTCTTCTTCAAATAGCTAACATAATTGTTTTTAAATTTTGATTCATGAAATCATTTCAGTTGAGTTTATTGTTCGCATGGATTGTGCTGGCAACTACTGCCTGCAAGGAGTCAGCCAGTACATTGTTTGTTGAAAAAAAATCACAGCAAACAGGAGTTGATTTTGAAAACAAAATGGAAGAAAATGAGTCATTCAACATCATGACCTATGAATACCTCTACAATGGTGCGGGTGTAGCGGTGGGTGATGTAAACAATGATGGCCTGGCTGATATTTATTTTACCGGCAACATGGTGCCCAACAAATTATTCATCAACAAAGGCAATTTTAAATTTGAAGATATTACTTCAAAAGCAGGTGTAGCGGGCCGGGAGCGGTGGAAAACAGGAACCACGATGGCCGATGTAAATGGCGATGGTTTATTGGATATTTATGTTTGCTATTCAGGACCAGGTACTGATGAAGCAAGAAAAAACGAATTGTATATTAATAACGGTCCTTCACCCTCTCCTTCAGGAGAGGGCCGGGGTGAGGTTTCTTTCAGTGAAAAAGCTGCTGAATATGGTTTAGATGCTCCGGGTACTTTCACCACGCAATGTGCTTTTTTCGATATGGACCGGGATGGCGATCTCGATGCTTTCATGGTGAACCATGCCGATATGTTTTACAATGCGTTTTCAAACACTACCAAACTGCGTAATACCCGTCATCCTAAATTCGGCAACCGCCTTTACCGCAACGATAATGGAAAATTTACAGACATCAGTCAGCAGGCTGGTATATTCGGAAGCGGTCTCAATTTTGGTTTAAGTGTTTCCGTTAGTGATTTGAATAATGATAACTGGCCTGATCTTTATGTGACCAACGATTATAACGAGCAGGATTTTCTTTATTTGAATAACCAAAACGGGACTTTCCGGGAAGTGTTAAAACAAAGTATGGGACATATTTCACAGTTCTCCATGGGCAGTGATATTGAAGATTACAATAACGATTTGCAGCCCGATGTATTTACATTGGATATGTTGCCCGAAGACAACAAAAGACAAAAGCTATTAAAAGGGCCTGATGGATATGATCTTTATACATTATTAGTGGATAGTGGGTTTCATCACCAGAATATGAGGAATATGCTGCAACTGAATATGGGTATCGATAGTGACGGCATCCCGCAGTTTAGTGAAATTGGTCAATTGGCCGGCATCTCAAACACCGACTGGAGCTGGGCCCCGTTGCTGGCCGACTTTGATAATGATGGCTGGAAAGATATATACATTACCAATGGCTATCTCCGTGATTTCACCAATCTTGATTTTTTAAAATTTACTTATGCTGAAGCTGTTCAGAAAGCAAGAGAAAATGGGAAAGAAATAAATACCTGGGAATTGATTAAGCAATTACCTTCCACTAAGATCAGTAATTATATTTTTAGCAACAACCACAATCTTACTTTCAGTAATAAAACCACTGAATGGGGCCTTAATGAACCTTCCATTTCTACCGGCGCTGCCTATGCCGACCTGGATAATGACGGCGACCTGGACCTGGTAGTGAACAACAGCAACCAACCGGCATTTATTTATGAAAATAATTCCAATAAACTTTCATCCCATCACTATCTGAAAATAAAATTGAAAGGCCCGGGGGCCAATACACAGGGCATCGGCGCCAAAGTAATTGTAACCACTGACAGCACGGAACAATTAAAAGAACTATACACCACCAAAGGGTTTCAATCTTCAGTGGAACCAGTGCTGCATTTTGGATTGGGTAACCAATCAATGGTAAAGTCCATTAAAGTGATATGGCCCGATGGAAAAGTTTCCGTTCAAAACAACAGTAAAGCTGACGTGCTGCTTACCATTGATCATGCACAGGCAGCAGATCCAACGATAGCTTCATTAGCAAATCCTGTATTTTTATTTTCTGATTATTCTTTCGCATCAGGATTAAGCTATCAGCATCATGAAAACAATTCTTATGTTGACTTTAAAACACAGTTCCTTCTTCCTCACCAGGTTTCCAAACAAGGCCCTTTCCTAACCAAAGGCGATGTAAATGGTGATGGCCTGGAAGATGTTTTTGTTGGGGGAAATATGAATCAGCCCGGGCAATTATACCTTCAAATCAACGAAGCCAAGTTTGTTATAGCTGCTTCGCAACCATGGACACAAGAAAAAACAGCGAAAGATGCGGGTGTAGTATTGTTTGATGCGGATGGAGATAAAGATATTGACCTGTTCATTTCAAAAGGAGGAACTGAGTTCCCGGTTAATGACCCCATGTACCAGGCTGTTTTATATCTCAATAACGGAAAGGGAGTTTTTACAAAAGCGGTCAATGCATTGCCGGCGCTTACGGCAAGCAGCAGTTGTATAGTGGCAGCCGATTATGATAAGGATGGCGATACAGATATATTTATCGGGGGCCGTTCTGTTCCGGGTAATTATCCAGTTGCTGCAATCAGTTACCTGCTGCGCAACGAAAGCAGAAATGGTATAGTGAAATTTGAATATGCTTCTGAACAACCGGAAAAATTATTGCGTCAACCCGGCATGGTCACCACAGCTACCTGGGCC
>JALZIY010000076.1 GCA_030860085.1 Bacteroidota bacterium
CTTTCTAATATCCCATTTTGCTAAATAGTTTTAAAATATTAAAAATTATCAGGAAGTTATCGCGTCACAAAATTTTTTAACTTCAAAGTCTTTCCTATTTCTAAAAATATTAAAGATTGACTTACGCCATTGTAGATATAGAAACAACAGGTGGTTATGCAGCCCGCAATGGTATCATTGAAATTGCCGTGAAAATATTTGATGGCGAACAGGTTGTAGAACAGTTTGAAACACTTATTAATCCGGAGCAACAAATACCCAGGTACATCCAGGCATTTACAGGTATAAATGATGAAATGGTGCAACATGCTCCCCGTTTTGAAGATGTAGCCAGGGAAGTATATTATTTGCTCAATGATAAAATATTTATAGCGCACAATGTCAATTTTGACTATTCCTTTATTAAAAATTCGCTGCAGAGATACGGTTATACTTTAAACTTAAAAAAACTTTGTACCATACGCCTGGCAAGGCAGGTATTTCCCGGGTTGCCTTCTTATGGTTTGGGCAATCTTTGCCGTTCACTTGATATTGAGATAGTTAATCGTCACAGGGCAGGGGGCGATGCAGCCGCCACTGCGATTTTATTTAAAAAAATATTGCAACAGGATATTAATATTGTTGAAACAAGCCTCAAAAAAACGTCAAAGGAACAAACGCTTCCACCCAACGTTCCAAAAGAACATTTTACAAACTTACCTTACGGGCCGGGTGTTTATTATTTTCATGACAGCAAAGGAAAAATTGTTTATGTAGGCAAGGCTAAAAATATTAAATGGCGTGTGAACAGTCATTTTAGTAATAATTCTTCGGCTAAACAAAAGCAAAATTTTGTTCGTCATGTTTTTGCTATTAGTTTTCAACAAACTGCTACGGAATTGATGGCTGCCATATTAGAGTCTACTGAAATAAAAAGACTTTGGCCGCAGTTTAATTTTTCTCAGAAAGGACCAGAAGACACTTATGGCATTTTTATGTACGAAGACCAAAATGGATACATGCGTTTGGCTATTGAGAAGAAACGAAGAAACTCCAACCCTGTTTATACTTTTCATTATAAAGTAGATGGTCATGGTGTACTACGAAAATTATTAAGGGAGTTTGCATTGTGCCCAAAACTTTGTTTTATGCAAACTGATAACGAAAAATGCCAGGGGATGATGGAAAAATATTGTACCGGTGCTTGTGAAAAAACAGAGCAGCCGACTGTTTATAATGAAAGAGTATTAAATGCAGTTGCCTGTTTAACCAAACGGCCTTCCTATGTTGTACTGGACAAAGGTTTGACGGAGAAAGACCTTTCCTGTATTATGATTTTAAAGGGCAGTTTTTTTGGTATGGGTTATTTGCCAAAAGATTTTGATAACATCTCAGAGAAAGCTATTGCACCTTATATAACACCTTATAAAGAAAATAGTTTTATTAAAACGCTTCTTGGAACTTTTGTTAGTAAATATCCGGAAGGTGTAAGAGTTTTAGAATAACCTCATTCCCAACCCCTCTCCAAAAGAGAGGGGAGCTTAAATCCATTCAAAACTATCTGCTTTGGGCATGGCATTAAAAACTTCAATCGCTTTGTCATGTGGCGTTGCTAATTTTCTTTCCACCATATTTATCCATGCGCCATCTACTGTAACTACCGCTGCAAGAAGGTTTGTATTTTTTGTAATGTGATGCTGAATACTCCAGCGTGAAATATCTTTCCTGGCCCTAATTAATTTCAAATCAATATGTACAACATCTTCGGAGCGAATTTCTTTTCTGAAAATACATTCTTCCCTGAATAAAATGGGTCCTAATTGCAAGGCTATCATCGAGTTTGTATCTAAACCATGCGTTGCAAAAAATTTTACACGGCAAAATGCGCCCCAGTCATAATATACTGAATGACGTAAATGAAAATTAGGATCTAAATCTGACCATCTTACCTGCACCTGAAGCTTAAAATCCTGCATACTAAACTATTTTTTTTCTTAACCAAATAAAACCAAAAGCAGCTATTGTACAAAGAATAAAATCAAATAAAAATAAAATAGTAAAACCAAAATTTAATGCAATGGCTGAAGATAACAAAGGCGATACAACTTGTGCTAAGGCAAACACCATTGTATAAAGGGCTGCATATTGTCCACGGTTTAAGGCGCTGCTGCGTGAAACCCAAAAACTATTGGTAAAAGGGAATAACAACATCTCACCAAATGTGACGAAGAACATACTTAATAATACAAGGGCCAGAAAAGGCGCTATGGCTAATAGCATAAAAGAAATGCCGATTAATAAAGTACCATATATCATGTAGACCACATCACTTCGTTTATTTTCTAATTTATACACCAAAACCATTTCTATTAAAACAATTAATAAACCATTGGAAGCCAACACCCATCCTATCATTATTTCCGAAAGGTGAACTTCGTCTCTGTAGAATACCGGTATCATGCTAAATAATTGAAAAAAGCAGATGCCAATTAGCCACAAAAAAAACATCCCTTGTAGAAATATTTTGTCTTTATAAGCCGATGAAATAATTTCTGTTTCTTTATTTTCTTCTTGATGTTGAGAGGTTTTTTTTTGCCCAAACAGGAAAAAATATAAAAGCATGGAGGCAGTAATGCATGTTAATCCATCTGCCCAAAAGAGCAGATTGTAATTTATACTTGCAAGGATTCCACCTACCGCAGGGCCAATAGCCCAACCAAGATTGATAGCCAGGCGATTCAGCGAGTAACATCTTGTGCGGTTACTATCATTGCTATAAAAGGCAATAGCTGCAGCATTTGCCGGGCGAAATGCTTCTCCGAGACTTGCCAGAAAGAAAATACAAATAGCAATTTGCCATAAACCTTGCATGTAACTTAATATAATAAATAACAACCCGTTGAGCAGTAAACTAAAAACCTGCACCCAGTAGAACCCAAAACGATCAGTTAACTTCCCCCCTATATAACCCCCTACCATAGCCCCAACACCAAAACAGGCCATTACAATACCGGCTTCAGTAAGTGTATAACCTTTTTGGGTTAGGTAAACCGTTAAAAAGGGTATGACCATCGTGCCACTTCGGTTATAAACATCACAAAAGAAAGCCACCACACAGGCTTTGAAATGCCTCGGTATGCATTACGATATAATTGCATTGAAGCTTGAAGCATTGGCTAAATTAAATTATCATTGACATCATACCCCGATTGTATCCTTTATTTTTGCGACTCAAAAAAACAATACATGAAAAAAATCCTGATTGCAGCATTAGTTTTTATTTCCTTTACTGCCATAGCACAAAAGAAATCAGTGCCTGTGAAAAAACCGGTTACCGCATCTTCCAGTGTTCTTAAAAATTTAACCGATTCTGCCAGTTATGCCATTGGCCTTAGCGTAGCTAATTTTTATACGCAGCAGGGGATGAAAAAACTAAATGCAGCAATGGTTTCAAAGGCTATTACAGATGCTATGTTCGGTAAAAAACTGCTTCTAAATGACGATGAAGCTAATTCCGTTGTGATGAAGTTTATCAACCAGGCGCAGGAATCAAAAGCAAAACCAGCGATCGCTGCAGGGCAAAAATTTTTAGCTGCAAATAAAACAAAGACAGGTATTAAAACAACTGCTTCGGGCTTACAGTATGAAGTAATATTAGAAGGCAAGGGCCCAAAACCTTCAGTTGGTGATAGCGTAACCTGTCATTACGCGGGCACGCTTTTAAATGGGACAGAAGTTGATAATTCTTTTAAACGTGGTGCACCTATAACTTTTTCAGTAACGGGGGTAATTAAAGGATGGACAGAAGCTTTGCAGTTAATGCCTGAAGGCTCTAAGTATAAATTATATATTCCCCAGGACCTCGCCTATGGCACAAATGATCATGGTAACATCCCTGCAGGTTCATTGCTGATATTTGAAGTAGAATTACTAAAGGTTATTGGAAAGAATACCAAGTCTCAATAAATAGATGGTTTTGACTTAAACCTTTGCTGAATGATTACGTCTTTTGTACTCACCCTTATAAATAATACAAAAACGTAACCATGAAAATTAAACACCTTGCGCTTGTTTTAACTGCCTCGTTAGGCATAGTTTTTTTTGCCTGTAAAAAAGATGCGACTAACTCAACCTTGCATATCCGCATGACCGATGCACCCGCTGCACTTGAAGAAGTAAATATAGATTTGATGCAGGTAAATGTAAAGTTTGCAAAGGATACAACAGCATGGGTTGCGTTGCAAACCACACCAGGTATCTATAATTTGCTTGGCTTGCAAAATGGAGTTGATACATTGATTGCCCAAGGTAGCTTTCCATCTGATGTGGTAAAAGAGATACGCCTTGTATTAGGCGACCGTAATTCAATAAAAGCAAACGGACAAACGTATGCTTTGGCAATACCAAGTGGATCAGAATCGGGCCTAAAAATAAAACTTAGTAAGAAACTGCAGGCAAATTTAGAAACAGTTTTAATTGATTTTGATGCTGCACTTTCCATAAAGCAAGAAACAGACGGCTATAAATTAAGGCCAGTTTTGAGAATAAAATAATTAATCATTGGAACAAGAGGAAGTCTCAAAAGAAAATAAGGGATTTCATAATAGCTTAATTAAAAATTGATTCACCAGGAGATCTGAATAAGAAGAGGCTATCTCACACTTTTGAGAGAGCCTCTTCTTAATGTTTACAACCAAAGTGTTTCCTGATAGTATTTGATAGACTCGAGTATAAAATTATCCACAATTATATAAAAAAAGGGATGGCCTAATTAAAGACCATCCCCAGAACTAACCGACCTTAAACTATCGCTTCTTCACGAGCACTTTCTCTACAGTTATCACTGCAGTGGAAAGGTCAGTAACCTGAATGCTGTACATACCACTATGCAAATTTTCTATTGGTAAACTTTCACCTGTTACGTTTTTGTATTGTTTAACCACACGTCCGCTCATATCGCTTATAGCTACATTTTTTAATGCACTTGCATTTTCAAACAACAATTTTACTTTGCCATCATTACTTGGGTTAGGGAAGACCAACAATTTGGATGATGATTCTTCGCCGCGCACAGAACGAACATCTGTGTAGGCTGCTCTGTAATCAAGATCAACTTGCTGAATTCTATACTGAGTAACTCCTTTAGCTATATTAAAA
>JALZIY010000088.1 GCA_030860085.1 Bacteroidota bacterium
TCCCTATCATAGTCGGCTACGCGTACGCAAGAGTTACTGACAAGGTTCTTTGGGAAAGCTGTGTTATTGATTGTAAAATTGCCTTTCCCATTGTTTACGTAGAATTTATCTTCGTAAGGCTCTGTATTTGCTTCGTTTTCATAACCACCGCTGCTTATATACATATCAAGATCACCATCCATGTCGGCATCAAACAATACAATACCCATATCTTCCCATCTTTTTGTTTGAATGCTTGCTTCAGGTAGCAATTTTTTTTCTTTAAAAGAGCCGTTTGTTTGTTGAATAAGTAAGATTGCACTGTATGAAAAAGAGCCACCTACAATAATATCTTCAAGTCCATCACCATTAATATCACCTGCTGCAAGTGCCGGACCGTATTCTGAAAGTTTATGAGGTAACAGCTTTTGAATATTAAAGTCTATAAAATCGGTTTCTTTATGTTGAAAAGTCTCAATTAAGCTATCGCTAATATCAGCAAACAGTGTATTCGGTGCTACGACATCTTTATTCCAGTTAAATAATTCTTGTGCATTCTTAATATTTATTTCCACCTTTTTGTCAACGGCGAGGTTTATCATCACTTCTTTTTTCCCATTGGGCCACTTGACAATAAGCGAATCAAGCTTTGTTACATTGCCCAAGCCAAAATGAGGCGTAGATTGAACAGATGACAAATAGCCCCGGTAAGGTGTATGCTCATACACTTGCTGCCTACCTTCATAATGCAGTTCCACCCAGGCGCCGAAACCATTTTTATTTTGACCATCACCTAACAATTTAACTGATAGAAAATGTGTCACCTCATTATTCTTATTGTGTAGCGTATTCTCATATATCGATGCTTCGTCATTAATATTATTAATCACTACGTCAAGGTCACCGTCATTGTCCAGGTCGGCATAAGCCGCTCCATTGGAAAACTCTGGTTCAGTTAATCCCCATGTCTCTGTAACATCGCTAAACGTAAGATCGCCATTGTTGCGAAAACCGTAATTATGAAGTTTTACAGCTGGTATTTGCTCCAGCAATTGTTTTTTAGTGGCTACTGCAAAAGCATGGTTTCTAAAGGCAACAAAATCATGATCGGTTACGTCTTTTGGAAAACCATTGGTAATAATAATATCTCTGAATCCATCATTGTCAAAATCGGCAACCAATGGAGTCCAGCTCCAATCAGTTTCCGCTATTCCTGAAAAAAAGCTGATGTCACTGAATATCGGGTCTCCAATTGAATCATTGGACATTACCCTTGGGCCCTGGTTCAACTGCAGCACGTTGCGAACGTATTGGTATTGGTAATTGAAGTAATCGCTGTTTTGATAGGTTTGATAGCTATTGGCATTCAGCATCATTTTTTTCCGGTAATTATCTTCTGGGTTCATATCCACTTCTATCAAATCCTGTAGGCCATCGTTATTTATGTCTATTATATCATTGCCCATGGCATTGGCTGCAGTATGCTTAAAATAACTTGTCACCTTATCGGTAAAAGTTCCATTACCATTATTGATGTAAAATATATTGTTAGATAAATAATCGTTAGAAATATAAATATCTTTCCAGCCATCTTTATTGATATCAGCGATGGCTATGCCGTGTGTGTAGCCTTCTATGGTAATACCTGCTTCTTGCGAAACATTTGTAAAAAAAGAGTGCTTAAGTGTATCATTCCAGTCATTTCTATATAATCGTCCTGTGCTGGGATGCTCTCCATTAAGCATTCGCGGACGAAACCGGTTTGGATAATCGCCATGTATAATTTGGTTTACGGCAATAAAAACATCGAGGTCTCCATCATTATCATAATCAAAAAAAGATGCCATGGTAGAGTGCGTGGTATCTGCCAATCCATATTCTGCTGCCATCTCTTTAAAAACAGGAATACCATTTTTTAAACCCTGGTTAATATATAAAAGATTTTCTCTTTCTTTTGGATTTTTTTTAATGGAGGCACATACATACATATCCTGCCACCCGTCATTATTGATATCAACTACCGCTACTCCACGGCACCATTTCTGAGCTCCTGCCACACCGGCTTTTTCCGTGATATCATCAAATTTTAGACTGCCCTTGTTGAGATATAATTTGTTGGAAACAAGATTGCCTGTGAAATAAATATCCTGTAAACCATCATTATTAAAATCGCCAATGCCAACTCCGCCACCATTGTAAACATTTTCATAATCAAGAACATTAATAGTATCATTTTCCAGAATCATATTATTAAATTGAATTCCGGTTTGATTAGAATCTATTTTTGTGAATAAGCTTTTTTTCTTTGAGCAAGAAAAAAACAAAATGATCAGGCTCAGAAATAAATAAGATGCTCGTAGCATAATTGGCGATAAATGGATAGAGGTGTATATATAAAAATAGGGCAGAACTTTTTAATCTGCCCTATTGTATTACAAAATTTAGAAATTATTAGTAACCGGGATTCTGTTTTAATTTAGGCGTTCCACCGGCAGCACTTAAATCAATTTGTGTCTGAGGTATTGGAAAATATTCGCTTTTGTTAGGTTTAAAAGTTGCACCCACAAGATAATTACGCTTATTGGCTGCTTGTGTACTTGAATAAGTCAAATAACGATTTAATTCTGTTGCAGCAATGCCCCATCTTACCAAATCAAAGAAACGATGTCCTTCCATACCAAGTTCAAGTTTTCTTTCAAAGCGAAGCGCATTTCTTGCCGTAACCTGATCGGTAAATGTAGTGTATAAACCTACTTTATAATTGGCTGCCGATGCTCCGGTAGAATCTTTTACCCAACTTACAGGATCTGCAACACGGGCACGTACCATATTTACCAGGTCTTTAGCCGTACCCAAACTACCAGCTTCAATTTCGGCTTCCGCAAGCATCAGTATAACATCAGCAAAACGGATTAGCGTATAGTTATTAGCTGTAACACCGCTCGTCCAAAAAGATTTATCAGTTAACGAACCTTGTTGAGATTTATAATAAACATTCTTTTTGGGTGCATAAGGACCTGAGTATGGCTGATCGCGAATCCAAGCGAAACCCGGATGAGGGCCCCAATCCAGATAAGCTATTCCCCGGCGTCCTACTGCCCAGTCCAAACGGGCATCTAAAGGCCTTGTTTCAGGTGCGAACGGATCTGTAGATTTTAAGCCCTGATCACTCTTAACTTCCGTAGCATTATGATTAGTCAGGTTTGGTAAACCAGTAGCTGCATCTACCTGGAAAGAATTGACAAAATCCTGCGAAGGCTGAAAGAAGCCACAGCAACCACCGGGCCCACCATTGTAAGGAAAGTTTAATACTTCACCCCAACCACCATTCGCTGCATCTGCTGCACCATCGTTTACAGAATATTGAACAGCAAAAACAGATTCGGTGCTGTTCTTTGTTTCTGCATTAAAATTATCCTGGTACTTAGCTAATAATTTATACTTCACACCTTGAGCATTAACACCCCTTGTATAAACATCGTTCAGAACTGTTTTTGCTTCCGCAAATTTTTTCTGAAACAAAAGAGCTTTCCCATACAAAGCACCCGCGGCCCATTTATTTGCCCGTCCTTTTGCATCCATCATCTCAGGCAGGTTATCGTAGGCAAACTTTAGATCTGCTTCGATCTGAGGCCAGATATCAGCCTCATTTGGAGCGTTAGGATCAGTTACTGCTTCATCGATATAGGGAACTTTATTGAACATCTTCTTTAATTCAAAATGGTAATGCCCCCTTAAAAAACGAGCCTCCCCCGTAATGCGTTTTTTATCCGCATCTGTTGCATCGGTGGCGCCGGCTAACGCTCTCAATGCATTATTCACGCGGTTGATGCCTTCGTAACAAATCTGCCATTTCAGATTAAAATAATCATTGACGGCTGTATGTTCAAAACGCTCTATTGGATTGATATCGGGCTGATCACCGGCATCTGAACCCTTGTGTGCTTCGCCACCAATAACACTGCCATATACCCAGTTTGTACCGGATGATTGCCACCCACCTAAAAACACACCACCTCCAGCAATAAAACCATCTAATACAGAGTAAGCACCTATTAATAAAGCTTCCGCCCCTTTTTTGTTTGCCAGGGTAACAGCGGATAAAGAGCCTGGAGGCGTTCTTTCCAAAAAGTCTTGTTTGCAGGAATAGATAGCTAACCCTACTAAGGAAAGAAACAGACCGATTATGCTAATTTTTTTCATACTATTTTTTTACGGGTTGTAGATTTAGAAGTTAACATTTAAACCGAATAAGAATTGTTTTACGGTTGGATAAGCACCTGCATCTATTCCAAAATTATCCTGGCCACCAATAATTTCAGGATCCAAACCAGTATATTTTGTAGCTGTAAATAGATTAGCAGCTTGAACGTATAAACGTAAGCGATCTATTTTTACTCTACTCAATAATTTAGGAGATAAACTATATCCAATGGTTAGATTTTTCAATCTTAAATAAGAAGCATTTTCTAAATAATAAGAGTTTACTACACCATTATTACTAAAGTTTGATGTGTTTTCTGCTATTGGAGTTCTTGCACCTGTGTTAGATGCAGAGAAAGAATTATACAATAGATCCTTGCTTTTTCCTCCCTGGAAAGAAGGAAAGAAATCAGTGAAATAGCGAGTGTAATTAATTGCATCGGCTCCTTTAGAACCATAGAAGAAAAACGAAATGTCAAATGCTTTATAGTCGGCATTCACGTTAAAACCATAAGTAAAATCTGGGTTTGGATCACCAAAAAAAACACGGTCTGAATCAGATATTTTACCATCTCTGTTAGCATCCAAATATTTAAATCTTCCAATTGCCTTACCGTCTTGCGCTGGCGAACTTGTTACATCAGCTGCGTTTTGAAACAAACCAATTACCTGGTAGCCATAAAATGAACCTACAGGCTGCCCTATTGCATTTCTAACAAAATTATTAATCCGTGAACCGCCGGTTTCATAGAAGGTATTACCCTCAGCTAATCCGGTAATTTCATTATTGTAGGTAGTGAAAGTTCCGGTTAAATCCAAGGTTATTCTATTTGTACTTGCGCCAAGATTTGCTTTCTGAGAAAGCATAATATCCACTCCTTTATTTTCCATAGAGGCAGTGTTGTAAAAAGTACGGGGGGCGGCAAAAGCTAAACCGCCTGTTGCTACACCCCTTCTTTGAAACAAAAGGTCTTCTGTAGTTTTTTTATACCAGTCAAAAACGAATTCTGTTTTTCCACCAAATAATGAAGCGTCAAAACCTATATTCGTTGTTTTATTCTCTTCCCATTTTCCCTCCAGGTTACCAACAAAATTAGATTGAAAACCGGTTTGCAAACTACTGCCACTAGATCCATTTATGTCATAAAAAGAGCTGCCGATTCCCTGGTTAAATTGAGTAAACGCATTACTCGGATCAATCCGCTGGCCACCCATTATACCATAACTGCCTCTTAACTTCAGATCGGATATCCAGTCAATACCCTGCATAAAGCTTTCTTTAGAAATTCTCCAGCCTACGGAAAAAGCCGGGAATACACCGTAACGATTTTCCGGGCCAAAACGTGAAGAACCATCCCGGCGTACGGTGACACTCGCAAGGTATTTATCATTCAATGAATAATCAACTTTTCCAAAAACAGAGAATAAAGCTGCCGGAGTAAATGGCCCGCCTGTAGCTACTTGTCCGGAAGCGCCATTATTTAATGACCGGAAATCTGGATTTTCCAGGAAGTACGCACTACGTCTTCCTTCAATGCTTCTTCCAAATTCTTCAATTGCTTCTGTACCCACCAAGGCAGTAACATCATGGATACCTGCAAATATATTTTTATAGGTTAGCTGGTTGGTCCAGGTCCACGATCTGAAACGGTTAAAACCTTCTGCATAGGAATTTCCGGTGTTGTTTTCTGCATTTTCGTAGGTTCTGTTGGTAAAGAAATAATAATTGCCACCAGTCATTTGGCCACCAAATGAACTACGTGCAGTAAAGTGTTGCAGAAAATCAACTTCAGCATACATGTTACCAAATAAGCCCATGCTCTGACCTCTGTTGTCTTTGGCGCGGGTACGTGTGGCAAAAGGATTGGTTGCATTTCCTAAACCAGGCGCTCTGGTACCCGCAAAATTGCCCATAATGTCATAGATAGGAATAATAGGCTGGTTACGATATGAAAACGCTATCTCCGTGCCCTCGTTATTATTTCCCGGCGTATTGTCTTCGGTGTATCGGACCTGTAAATTTTGACCAATACGAATATTGTCTTTAATATTAAACTCTGTATTGATACGGGCTGTATAACGCTCATAGAAGTTATAGATCAATATGCCTTTTTGATCAAAATAATCGAAGCTAAATAAATAACGGCTTTTGTTGGCGCCCCCAGATACAGATAGATTATGATTCATAATTGGCGCATTCTCAGTTATTTCATCAAACCAATTCGTTCCCGCTTTGTTCGCTTTCATAATGAGATAAGCACTCTGTGGATCATCTATGTTTAGTTTGTATAAGGCCGGATTGACACGTGGATCACCTTCAAATAAACCTCCTATAGCACCTGCCAGAATGTAATCAGGCAGAACCGGTTTAGGTCCGGTTCCATACTGACTCACCGGAGGTGTTTGACCGGAATTTTGATAAGCTAAAAAAGTCAAATCCGCTTGCTCTTGTGGATTTAAGAGATTTGTAAATCCTTTACCAGGATCTTGCCTGCCATAATAAGAATTATAGCTGACTTTTGCCGTACCCTGCCTGCCTCTTTTAGTAGTTATGATAATTACACCCTGTGCAGCACGTGCGCCATAGATAGATGCTGAAGCAGCATCTTTTAGTACCTGCATCGATTCAATATCGTTTGGATTAAGGCCACCTATGCCCCCAATCGGGACACCATCTAATATATATAAAGGGGAGTTTGCACCGAAATTAGAAAAGCCCCTGATCCTAACTGTGGGTGATGCACCTGGCACACCAGAAGTAGTAACCGTAACACCAGATGCCCTTCCTTGTAATTGTGATTCTGCATTTGCAGCAGGAATTGATTTTAGATCTCCTACCTTAACAACCGACACTGAACCTGAAATATCTTTTCTTGCCTGTGCGGTATAGCCTGTAACTACTACTTCATTTAATGTGGATGCGGAACTTGCAAGAGAAACATTCAGATTTGATTCACTTCCAACTCTTACTTCTTTTGTTTCAAAACCCACATAAGAAATGTTTAATACACTTTGATCATTTGGAACAGCGATTGTAAAAAGGCCCTGCTCATCTGTGGTCGTACCGGTGTTAGTACCCTTTACAAGAATTGATGCACCGGAAACCGGTTCATTTTTGGCATCTGTAACTTTACCTGAAACTGTTTTTTGTTGAGCTATTGAAATGAAGCTTACAAAAAATAAGCACGTAATCAGCCATAACCGGATAGGAATTAATTTTAAAAGCATAGTCAATTGTTTATGAATTAGTTGAATGTTTCCAAAAAAGTAGGAAAAGGTAAGACGAGTTAAATAATTCACAAAATTTTTTTTAAGTATCATGTATCTATTCTATTCTATAGGTTGATTGACGATTACCAAATGTTAGTAAATACAGGATAGTAATATAAAAAACATTAACTAACTCTCGTTACGACATAGAATAATTGGGGAAAGCGCCTCAGTTATTAAAATTTTTGCAGTCATTCTTTTGTAATTGCTTGTTAGTTTACCCAAGCCTTAAAAACTTATTTGGCAGAGATAAACTCTCTTGTAGCTAATTACCTGAACTAATAAATTTGTATTTATTTTTTATTATCAACCCGGTCATAAAATTCATTTTGCAATTGCAATGTTTTTGTATCTGCTTTTATGGCTTTCAATGCTATT